>JBDRQZ010000526.1:0-4962 GCA_043826025.1 bacterium
CACCGGCATGTGCGGCGCGTGTCGAGTCTCGGTTGGTGGCGAGACCAAGTTTGCGTGCGTCGACGGCCCCGACTTTGACGGTCATCTGGTTAACTTCGATGAATTAGTGCAACGGCAGGCTATGTATCGCAGCCAGGAGCAGGTGTCCTACCAGGACTATCAGCACCGCTGCAAGATCGGCCTCGATAAGAAAGGCAGCTAGGGGGTTACCTTGGCTCTAGAAAAAAAAGAAAGAATGAAAATACCCCGGCAGGAAATGCCGGCGCAGGACCCCGCCGAACGCGTCCGCAATTTCAATGAAGTCCCCTTTGGTTTTGACGAGGAAAGGGCGGTTCTGGAAGCACAGCGTTGTTTGCAGTGTCCCAAGCCAGCCTGTATGAAAGGCTGTCCGGTGGAGGTCGATATTCCGGCATTTCTGCAACTGATCACTGAGCGCAAGTTCGCCGAAGCTGCCTGGAAGATTAAGGAAACCAATGCGCTGCCCGCGGTTTGTGGCCGTGTTTGCCCGCAGGAGGATCAGTGCGAGGCGCTCTGCGTGCTAACCAAGAAATTCAAGTCGGTCGCGGTTGGTCATCTCGAGCGCTTTGTTGCGGACTATGAACGCGAGCACAAGCTGGTCAAGATGCCGCACATCGCCGAGCCGACCGGCAAGAAGGTCGCGATTGTCGGTTCCGGCCCGGCCGGACTAACCGTCGCCGGCGACCTGATCAAGCTCGGTCATGAGGTTACTATATTCGAAGCGCTCCACAAACCGGGTGGCGTGCTGGTCTATGGTATTCCGGAATTCCGGTTGCCCAAAAGTATCGTGCAATTCGAGGTCGACAACCTGTCGAACATGGGAGTCGAGGTCAAGTGCTCGCACATCATCGGCAAGATTTCCACTGTCGATGAATTGTTCGAAGCGGGTTACCACGCGATCTTTATCGGGACCGGCGCGGGTCTGCCGAATTTCATGCGCGTGGAAGGTGAGAACCTTAACGGCATCTACTCCGCTAACGAATACCTGACGCGCAACAATCTGATGCGCGCTTTCGATTTCCCCAATGCCGACACCCCGGTGATGGCGGGCAAGAATGTCGCCGTGTTGGGTGGCGGCAACACCGCCATGGATTCGGTGCGCACCGCTCTCAGGCTGGGCGCGGAGAATGGCTACATCGTCTACCGCCGTTCGCGCAAGGAGATGCCGGCGCGTATCGAGGAGATCCATCATGCCGAAGAAGAGGGCGTGCAGTTCCGTTTCCTCACCGCGCCAGTGCGTTACATCGGTGATGAAAACGGCTGGGTCAAGGGGATGGAGTGCATCCAGATGGAACTGGGCGAACCTGATGCCTCAGGTCGTCGTCGGCCGGTGCCGATTGAGGGCTCCAATTACATCATCGATGTCGACACGGTAGTGGTGGCTATCGGTAACTCCTCAAATCCGCTGGTGCAGCGGACGACTCCGGGTCTGGAGACCAACAAGTGGGGTAATATCATCGCCGATGCGGAAACGATGGCGACTTCACGTCCCGGGGTCTATGCCGGTGGTGATATTGTCACCGGTGGCGCGACCGTGATTCTGGCCGCCGGCGCCGGCAAGAAAGCCGCGCGGGCGATCCACCAGTATTTGCAGAGTTTGTAGTTAATCTACGTAGTTCGGGAGCCCCGCGCTCCCGACGTTGCGCGACTCTGTGCGCGGCAGACGTCCTCGTCTGCACGTGGCTCCGTTGAAGTGCCCGACAGATGCCCACGCTTGTCCCGTGCTTGACACGGGATCTGCCCGGGCTCGTGACGTATCGGGAGAACAGGCACACGAAGTCTAAGTGTGCTGAAGCAAGCCACATACTCAGGGTTTGATCTCCTGTGTGAATGCTTGCGCAAGCAAAGCCAGCGCACTATTGAGCGAGGCGGCCGCACTTCGCAGCATCTCCAGTAGTTGGTCAATTGTGTAGTCTGGTTCATCTCGCTCGTCAAGTGACATCTGGGACCTACCATCGGGCAGCTCTTTCCAGCGATTCTTCCTCTTCCACGCAAGGCCAGAGTCTGCAATGACGGGCGGCTGCTTGTGCACCCATTTTCCTCTGTATTCAATGGCATTTCTGAAATCACCATTCTTCATGAGTGAATCGGCAATCTTCGTTATGTCATGATTCGGCTTCTGGGACTTGAGATAAGCTCCTACCTGCGAAGCCAGACTCTTCTCCTCGCGTCGCTTCAATATGCTTTTGTCGATCTTGAAAAACGCGAGAATAAACTCCGCCATATCCTCCATCGCTGGGTACATTCTTAGCGCCGCATTGTCGGCGTAGTAATTGGCCCAGAACACAGCAGCCTGCTCCATCGGCGCTTGTGGTACAAGCTCTCTGTACCATTTCAGATGTGCGTACGCTTCTTGCAGAGAATGGCGTATGAGTGTGCCCTGACGGCACGCATCCACGAGACAGACAACAGCGATCTGCAGGTGACTGAGGCGCAGGCCACTGAAACCCAGCACAAAAGGATCATGTCGCCAGAGCTGATCTTGGATTTCTCTGAAGGTCAGCTGAATCTTGCTCTCGATTTCTTCCCAGTGCTTCTTCGACAGCACTCCTCTGGAGCTGTCAATGGGCTCACTCATGTCTGGCCTCATATCTATGTCGACAGACCTTTAGCAAATTCGACTCCTCCCGAAGGTGTAAGGGAATGTACCTCTTTCATTCATGGTACGACCTTGCGACGATTCTGTCAAGCTGAGGGGTGCGCCCGATTTTGCCACGTGAGGCTTGCGTCACCAGTGACAATCCAGCATACTGAATCGCACCAAGGGTCGGCAGCCAAGACAGGGATAGTGGGACAACTCAATGCTTAAGGAGAAGATGTGAAACCGGTAATGATATGCCTTGCGCTGCTCCTGCCCTTGCAGGTGCCTGCCGTTGCCCAGGAAAAAATCGAACCGCAAAATCCAACCGAGATGGTCCTGATCCCCGGCGGGGAGTTCTATTATGGCTATCGCGCCAAAGATGAGAATGAGTCGAAATACGAAGTCAGGGTCGATTCATTCTTCCTCGACCTGCACGAGGTCACCAATAGTCAATACTTCGAATTCTGCGAGGCGACCAAACATGAACTGCCGGAGTTCTGGGGCATGGATGAATTCCACTGCGGTCCTGACTTCCCCGACTATCCGGTTGTCGGGGTCAGTTGGTGGGATGCTCAGGATTATGCCGAATGGGCCGGCACACGGCTGCCGACCGATGCCGAGTGGGAGTATGCCGCCCGTGGTGGGCATCTGGATTTCAAGTTCCCCTGGGGCAATGAGGCTGACAGCACGCGGATGAATTTCGGCTCTGAAGGCTCGACACCGGCGCAGAGCTATCCCCCCAATGACTACGGCCTCTACGAGATGACCGGCAATGTCTGGGAATGGGTGGCCGATTACTATGCCGAGGAGTACCGCGACAGCACAATGCAGGTCAATCCCACCGGGCCGGAAGATGGCCGCTACAAGACGATTCGCGGCGGTAGCTGGCATTCCGGGCCCGGCTGCGTGAATGTCGTGCATCGCAACGGACTATCGTCGAGCTGGGTCGATTTCGCCGTCGGTTTCCGTTGCGCGCTGGACGCCGAGTAGCAACTACTCGCAAAGTAGTGCCCGGCAGATGCCCACATCTGCCGAAAGGGACTGCAACGTGCACGGCAGATGCCCACATCTGCCGGAATTGAAGGAAGATGGTCGTTAGAAAGAGACCGGAAGTCAAGGGTGCGGCACTAGCCTTTGTTACATCCACTATACAGAACTGGGTGCCAATCTTTCACGATGCGGCTGTGGCTGAGATTGCTGTGCGTACCCTCAGGGACAATCTGGAGCACTTCCGGGCGTCGGCCGTGGGATACGTCATTATGCCATCCCACGTCCACCTGCTGCTGGGTCTGCCAAGGGTGGAAATTCTATCGAAGTTCATGCAGACTTACAAGATTCTCACAGCCAAACGGGTGAAACTTCTCCCATTTGCCGCGCAGTATGCTGTGTTCTGGCAAGCTGGCAGATTTAGTCTGTGGCAGCCAAGATTTGACGATCTGATCGTAACATCTGAGCGGCAATTAAGAGTCAAGCTTGAGTACATTCACAATAATCCGGTCAAGGCTGGACTGGTTGCCGATCCAGCCGGATGGAAATACTCGAGCGCCGCTGATTGGATGGAGCTGGGGGACGGTCCAATCCCGATTGACAAGTCGTTTTCTTATCTCGGCTAGCGCGAGACGGCAGATGTGGGCATCTGCCGCCCACGCAACTAAGGCTTCTTGTCAATTATCGATTAAATAGGTCTAAATTATCTCTCTCCCTTCGATTGCCCGCCGTATTCCCTCAGACAGAGTATTTGATTGGCTTATTGGGGAGATTCGTAGGAGACTGGATTAATGAGTACTGTGGATGTGACTAATGGCGTGGGCAAGCGGGCTGCGGTCGACGCGGCGGCAATCGACAAACTGAAATCTGCACTGCGGGGGCAACTGCTGCGCCCGGGCGATTCCGGTTACGATGACGCTCGCACGATTTGGAACGCGATGATCGATCGCAAACCGGCGTTGATCGCAATGTGCACCAACACTGCCGATGTCAAACTGGCGGTCGATTTCGCGCGGGAGCATGAGTTGCTGACCGCCATCCATGGTGGCGGTCACAATATCGCCGGGAATGCGGTCTGTGATGGGGGTTTCATGATCAATTTGTCGCTGATCAATGCGGTGAAGGTCGATCCCAAGGCGCAGACAGCCTCCGCCGGTCCCGGCGCCACCCTGGGAGATTTCGACGCCGCGACTCTCAAGCATGGCCTGGCGACCCCGGTCGGGATCAACTCGACCACCGGCATCGCCGGTCTCACCCTGGGCGGCGGCTTTGGCTGGCTGTCGCGCAAGTATGGTCTGACAGTCGATAATGTGACCGGTGTCGAGATCGTCACCGCCGACGGTCAGGTCATCGAGGCGAATGAGAGCTCGCATCCG
>JBDRQZ010000527.1:0-2813 GCA_043826025.1 bacterium
CTGTCGTGAGCGCTTTTTGAACGAGGCACATAAGGCGGCACGGCTCGCCAACACTAACATTATCACGATCTCCGAGGACGGCGAGTATCGCAAACGTCCTTTCATCTCGATGGAGTATGTGCGCGGCGAATCGCTGGGAACGCGACTCACCGAACAGGAGTTGACTTACGAAGAGATACTCAACCTGGTCGCCCAGGTCGCCGATGCGCTGACCGCGGCGCACAGTCAGGGCGTTATCCACCGCGATATCAAGCCCTCGAATATCATGATCGACACTCAGGGCCGCGTCAAACTGGTGGACTTCGGCGTGGCAGCAGCCTGTGAGATGGAAAAGCTGGCGGAAAGCGGCCTGATGATGGGCACGATCGGCTACATGTCGCCGGAGCAGATCATGGCCAGCGCCGTTGATGAGCGCTCCGATCTGTTCTCCCTGGGGATTGTTTTCTATGAGATGATCACCCGTAAGTCGCCCTTCCCCGGCGATTCGCATTTCAGTGGAGTTCGCGCCGCCCTGGACAGAGAGCCTCGACCTTTGACCGAGTTTCGCGATGATGTTCCGGCCGAGATCGCCGGCATCATCGGAAGCTTGTTGCGCAAGAACCCGGACCAGCGTTACCAGCATGCCGATCTTTTGCAGGCCGACCTGCGCACTGCGCTGGCGAATCTGACCCACCGCGAAGGATCATCATCGCGGCGCGGCTCGATGCGTAAACCCTCGGTGGCGGTCCTGCCTTTCACCAATCTCAGCGGCGAGAAAGAACAGGACTACTTCTGCGAAGGCATGGCGGAGGAGACGATCAACGCGCTGACCAAAGTGCGCGGCCTCGATGTCGCCGGTCGCGGCGCCGCCTTTGCGCTCAAAGGTGAAACCGACCTGCTTGGAATCGGTCGCAAACTCAAAGTCGATCACTTGCTGGGAGGCAGCATCCAGAAAGCGGGCGAGCAGTTGCGCATCTCGGTACAGCTCACCGATATCAACAGCGGCTACCAACTCTGGTCCGACCATTATGACCGTAAAGTCGAAGACCTTTTCCGCATTCAGGATGAGATCGCCGAAAGTGTGGTCAAGGCGCTACGCGTGATCCTTAACGAGGATGAGAAAGAGGCGATTGCCAAGCTCTATACTGATAACCTCGAGGCATACGATCTTTACCTGCGGGGACGTCAGTTCTTCAATCAGGGCCGTCGCAAGAGTCTCCAGTTCGCGCGACAGTTGTTCGAGCAGGCTTGCGAGCTTGATCCCAACTACGCGCTGGCTCACGCCGGCGTCGCCGATTGTTGCTCCAATCTGGTGCACTGGTATGGTGACAGAGATAAAGAGGTTATCGAGTTGGCGGAACGGGCCAGCCGCAGAGCGTTGGAACTTGAGCCTGACTCTCCCGATACGCGCACCTCGCGCGGTTTCGCCCTGTGGGTAACGGGCCGTCTGCGTGAAGCTGATGAGCAGTTCGCTACTGCGATCAAACTCGATCCCGCTCACCACAACGCCCACTACTTCTATGGCCGCGCTTGTTTTCAACAGGGTAGGTTGGGGGCCGCCGTGCGGCTCTTCGAGCAGGCCTGCGAGATTCAGGAGAGTCATGAGGCCCGCTACTTCGCGGCGCAGACCTATTCCGCCCTGGAGCAACCGGAGAATGCGGTGGTAGCCTATCGGCAGGCGGTTCAGGCTGTACGCCGTTATCTCGAGCTCAACCCCGGTGATGCCCGTGCGGTCACAATCGGCGCAGTCTGTCTCTGCCGCCTCGGCGAGCAGGAACGTGGCCTGGAGTGGGCGGAACGCGCGCTGGCCATCGATCTCGAAGATGCCGGAGTCAGATACAACGTCGCCTGTTTGTTCTCACTGGCCGGACGCGCAGACCGCGCGCTCGATTGTCTGGAGCAGGCTTTCGCTGCCGGCTTCGGCAACATTGAATGGCTTGACAACGACCCCGACCTCAAACCTCTGCGAGGTCTGCCCCGTTTCCGCGCACTCATGGACAATCACCGCGTGACGCAGCAGACCGGCGGTTAGACGCCTCCGTTTCATCGCCTGCCACAGACATTCCGCCGCCGTAGTAAGCCGCCGCAAAATGTGATTGACTGCAACCTTGGATTATCGCAATCGTATTTTCACGTTACGGTAGAATCCACTTTCTGTGCGCGGCAGACGTCCTCGTCTGCCCGGACGGCGGTGGCGGCTGGCAGACCGGGAGGTCTGCCGCCCACAAGACAAAATGAAGGAGAAGAATCATGGCCGAAGAACCGAATCGCAATGCGCTAAACTGGTTTGAGATTCCGGTGGTCGATTTCGACCGGGCGCGCAAATTCTACGGCGCGATCTTTGCCACAGAGTTGAAGACCTTTAACGTAGGGCCGCTGCAGCTAGCTTCACTCCCCTGCGGGCCGGGCACCGGTGTTGGCGGCGCACTGATCAAAGAGGAGGGTGTCGCGCCCAGTGCACAGGGGACGGTGGTCTATCTCAATGCCAATCCCGATCTGGCCCCGGTTCTCGCGCGAGTCGAAGCCGCCGGCGGCAAAGTGCTGAAACCGAAAACCCAGGTCACCGAGGAGATCGGCTACTGCGCCTACTTTCTGGACACCGAGGGCAACCGGGTGGCGCTGCACTCTTCAAAGTAGAATCCTGTGGGCGGCAGACCTCCCGGTCTGCCCCAAAGTGTCACACGAATCTTGGCACACCAGCAGCCCGGCGCTCGTGACGAATCATCACCAAAAAGATCAGCCGGGAAGCGACTCCCGGCTGTTGCTATTTGCAGATGGTCAGGCGGCAATAGCGTCGGTCGGTTCGCTGGCCTATTTCCCGCCGGTTGGCTCTC
>JBDRQZ010000528.1:0-2904 GCA_043826025.1 bacterium
AAAAATGTCATTATTATCGGCTTGCCTGGCAGTATAGATTCAAGCAAATATCTTAACTTAATGTGCAAAAGAGCGATAGTCACCGGCGCCAGTTCTGGAATCGGCAGAGCGCTTGCCCTGAAGCTGGCCTCAGCCGGCTACCGCGTCGGTGTGCTGGCTCGTCGGGAGGAGCTTCTTCTCGCGCTGCAGAGCCAGTATCCCGGGCAGATTGAGATCTCAGTTAGCGACGTTTCCCGACCGGAGAGCTGCCAGCGGGGAATCAATTCCCTGATCGAGAAATTGGGAGGTCTCGATCTCTGTGTTGCCAATGCCGGGATCGGCTGCCCGAATCCTGAGTTTGTACTCGCGCCGGAACTGGCGACAGTCGATGTCAATATCGTCGGTTTTGTCGCTACTGTCGAAGCTGCGGTTCGCCAGTTTCGGAAACAGGGTGGAGGACACCTCGTCGGGATTTCCTCGGTCGCGGCTCTGCGCGGTAATGCGCGCTCGCCCGCCTATAACGCCTCGAAAGCCTTCGAACTCAACTATCTTGAGGGTTTGCACACCAGTCTCGCACGGTTCAATATCGCGGTCACCGATATTCGGCCAGGGTTTGTGGAGACAGAGATGACTGCGCAGAACAAGCGGATGTTCTGGGTGGCAGCGCCCGAAGTTGCCGCGGCACAAATATATTGCGCAATCGTCAGGAAGAAGAGAGTAGCTTATGTTACGGCTCGCTGGCGCTGGCCGGCTGCAGTGATGCGCCTGATTCCCTACAGTTTGTGGCGGCGCAGCCAACTGAAATATCTGAACCAGTGAAGGCGAAGCGGACAGCGTACGATTAGAAGAAGAGTGATTAGACTATAGACTCAAGCGGAGGCAATTCTGATGGCAACTTACATCATTCTCAGCAAACTTTCAGCTAACGCATTCGATGCCCCCAATGGCCTGAAGAAAATCGCTAACGATGTTCGCGATCGTCTGTCGAAGCAGTGTCCGGGCGTGAACTGGAAGTTGAGCTATGGCTGCATGGGCAGTTATGACGTGGTCGATATCGTGGAGTCGGATGATCCGGGCCAGATCGAGAAAGCGGTAATGATTATCCGCTCGCTGGGACGCTCGACCACCGAGACGCTGCTGGCCACCCCCTGGGAGGACTTCATCGCGGCGCTCTAGGTCAGGCAGGCAACGACCGCCGGCGGGAGCCGCAGCTCAGCAACGCCGCCGCGCAATGAACAAGCCTGTAGATGGCAGCATCTACAGACTTGTTGGGTGAGTGGAGGGATTATGACAAGACCCACAAGGGGTTTCAAGTATGTTAGCAGTGGTGCGCCTGAACCGAGTTTGGCGCCGCGTCCATTCGCCGAACAACGACTCGGTTCAGGCCGGCACACTCTCCGTTAATTGAGACGCGGTCGCTCTGCAATTGTGCAATCGCGTCGGGAATCTTTTTCGCCCGAAAAAAGCAGTTGACAGTCGGTGCCGATAATATAGTTTTAGGGTCCTGTGATTGGCCATTTGGGGCCCGTAGCTCAGTTGGTTAGAGCGCACGCCTGATAAGCGTGAGGTCGCTGGTTCGATTCCAGCCGGGCCCAATTTTTTAGATGGGTTGAAATTGCACAGGATCCCCGATCGCACCGTCCCAAGAACAGATGACAGGAACCTGATCGGGAATGCGAACTTTCTCCGGGGAGAGAACTTGATCTACCGAATACTGAATCTTCTGCTGATCGGCCTGCTGCTTCTGCTGGCCTCTGCCTGCTCTGATCCCGCGACCGATCCCAGCGATGAACTCAAGGATCAACTCAAAGCAAAGAATCCGAACTACTCGGGCCAACTTCGTTACAACTACGATCGACGCTGTGAGCTGCCCTGCTGGAGCTACTTCGTCGACACGGTACCGGTGGCGTTCGATTTCACCACGATCGGCTACATCGGTGCGCAGGTTACCGCCTGGGGACCCTGGGACACGACGATCTGCAACGGCACCAACATCGGTTACATCTTTGCCGACTCAGTGGTCTTCGAGCAGGCCGATTCACAGTTAACTACGCTGACCGGTCGCATCATCCCGCAGCCATACTATGAGTATGGCTGCAACAGCTATCGTTTTACCACCGACTGCGATACTTTCGATTTCCAGCTCAAGGAAGACCTGCTCGACACCCTGGAGGACAACCTACAGCCCTTGACCGAGCTGGTGGGTTATCTGGTGGAGCTCAGTGCGCAGTACTGGGACAAGCAGTGTCACAACCGGTTGGCGGTGATCGCAGCGATCGGCATCGAGGAAGAGCGCGCGGCGGTGGGGCGGTTGTATCAGTGCGATTCGACGTTACCCGGTTGCGGCGGCGACTATGTCCTGGTGGGCAGAAACACACCGGAAAATTGGCTCGGGGTCTACAGCCTCGAGAGCGCGAGCGACCTCTACGAGTATCTCTTTGCCGACAGTATTGCGGTTTGGGGCTGGACGGTTTACCCGAAGCCTTTCGCCTCCAATTACCCCGTTTTGGGTCTTGATTCGTTGCGGGTGTTTCTGGAGGAGCCAATTGATTGCGTACTGGTGATCAGGGGAGAAAAGGCGCGAAAATAGGCACTTTGGGGCTGATCTGGAGCCCGCTCCGAGCCGATAAGAGAAGAGACTCGATATTTTTTGAAAATGAGTCGAAAAATCAGTTGACAAGAACGCCGGTCCCGTATACTTTCATGGGGCTGTCTGAGAGTTGCTAATATTTGCCTTGCAGGTAGTTTCCTGAGGCAATATTTTTTTCTCAGCAAGAGCGTAGCGGGGCAGGTGGGTTGCCGGGAAGGCAACCGAACATGGTCCTTGACAGACCAATAGTTTGGGGATGTAGCTCAGTTGGGAGAGCGGTGGCTTTGCAAGCCACAGGTCGTCGGTTCGATCCCGATCATCTCCAGAGACGACAT
>JBDRQZ010000529.1:0-3759 GCA_043826025.1 bacterium
CCCCTCGACATAACTCACGCCACTAACTTTGCCCTGAATGAAACTCTCAGAGGTGACCGCATCGCCGTTGAGATCGTAAAGCTCCAACTCAAAAGTATAGGAACCGGCCGGCAGTTCGTTGCCGATGCCATCTTTGCCATCCCACTCGATGCTCTGCGCTCCGGCGGGTAGATTCTCGACCGAAATCGTGCGCACGAGGCTGTCGCCGCTGTAGATATTGATCTGTCCATCATGCACGAAGGCACCGGTCTGAAAGACGATCTTCGAGTCACCATCCTGCCCCAGAGCCAGCGTGGACCCGCTCGCCACCACATTCTTGCCGATCAGCGATGTCGCCATCGTGTTGCTGATCGTCTGCGACATGACCATATCCCAATTGACGCTTTGCGACATCACGTCATTGAGATTCTGCAACTGCTCCAGGGAGGAGAACTGCGTCATCTGCGCGATGAACTCCTGGTCCTGCAATGGTTCGAGCGGATTCTGATATTTGAGCTGCGTGATCAGCAGTTCAAAAAACTCTTCTTTGCCGAGAAAGTCGCTCGAGACCTGCCCGGTGTCCGTTGTCGAAGCAAGGGCTGATCCGACAGTCTGCGTTTCCATAGCTACCTCACGCGATCAGATTGATCCGACCGAGATGTGTTATTGTTCTCATCCTGCTCTCAGCCGCCGCCGGCTTTTCTTCGCTGCCGTCATTTGTCAGGAAGGTCTGCGCTGTCGGGCGGGGCTGCGCTGCGGCACGGCGCTGCTGGCCGTCACCAGTCAGCACCACTTCGAACTGCCCGACTCGAATCCCGGCGCGTTCGAGACTGTCGCGCAGTTGCGGCAAATTGTGTTCAACGATCTGGCGTGCCGCCTCACTCTGTAACTCAAAGCGCGCGGTCGTCTGAGTGGCGCTGGTGTGAAGCTCAACTCTCATTTCGCCCAACTCAGGCGGGGAAAGATGCATCTTCACTTCGCCCCGTTTTAGCAGGGAGTTTAACTGCGCTTGAGAGAAGCTCACGCGCGCTGCATGCCAGTTATCTTCAAGCTCCGTCCGCGGAGCAGAATCCACATGATTAATTGCCGTTTCGAAACTCTGGGATGGGGCAACCGGATTAGCGCCCACCTGTCCGGCCACCGACTCCAAGCTCTGCGTGGACTGATGGGGCAAGCCCTGCTGGGAATCGCCGTTCAGGTCGACAAAACCCTTGGCGATACCATCACTCGCCTTGACAATCAGAGTAGAAACTGGCGCCGCGCTGATCGGCAACCCGCTTGGCGATGGCTGCGACTGAACCGGAACGACCGCCGCCGGCTTGAGCGCCGGAGCACCCGTAGCATGCTGCTGCACTGCTTGCTTCAGAAGCTGGTCGAGGACCTGGGCATCGATGGTCAGTTTGGTCGCGATGACAATCGGTTCCTGAGTGAGTGCTCGCTGATCCAAGGAACCTGTCGAAGGTAAGCTTATCGGTTGTCCCGTCTCTGGAGTCCTCGACTCGCTGGACAGGATGTCAGACTGAGGACTAGCCGCAGGAGCTGCGGCTTGCTGCTGAAACTGCTGAATTAGTTGAGTCAGTCGAGGCAATTCGCTCGCGGCGACCTCGATTGTCGCCGGTAGAATCAACGGTTGCTGACCGCCCTCAGCCGAAGTCTCGGTGCTGACCAGCAGAACCTGCATCGGTTGCTCAGCCGCGCCGAGACCCGTATCACTTGTGAGCGGCAGCAACACCTGCCAGTTTGCGCCGCCTGTTCCGTTGCTTGGTTCATCCGCCGGGGCAAAACTCAATTGCAAGAAGCCGGCTTCGGCGAGCGGCAGGCTCTGTAGAGCAGCGAGCAGCTCGACAGCCTGCGGAGATTGCTGATCGGGTCCAGCTTGCGCCAAATCGTCGGACTCCGTGATAACCGCGGATAAGTTTTCAGGCGATTGCGCTGTCAACCAATCTTGAAGTTGTTCGAGAGTGATCCTTGACAGGCTGCCGTCTCCATCTACTAGTTGTAGCTGCCCGAGAATGTCGATCTGTCGTGAATCTTGTGCCGCTGCAGGGGAGACGACAGGAGCAACACTCAAATCGACGTTTTCACCAGTCAAACTCTGAATCAGACTTAGAAGAGAGGCAGACTGAGAATCGGCTTGAACCGCCGGCAACTGCATTAGCTGGGTTGCAGACACTGCACCCGGCAATTGGCCTCGCAGTGAGGGATCGCTGCCGGCAAACATCTGCTGCAGTAGCGAAATGAAGTCTTCGCCTTGCCTCGCAGGCGGAACGGCGTTGGTCGCCGCCGGCGAATTGACTACCGCCCCGGTGAGGGACAGTTCATTTGCAAAGAGCAGTTGCGCCAGTGCGGTCATTCCCTACTCGGCCTCCAGTGAGAGGAGCCAGCTCGTAATTCGTGCCGCTCGCTCCGGATCGATCTTGCCCATGACCTCGGAGGCCTTCTGCTTTTTCATCCTGCTGATAATCAAGCTCACTTTGTCGTCTGGAAGATTGGCGAGGATTGGCACCAGTTGATCGCTTTTCATTGATTCATACAGCTTGGCCAGCGCCGCCAGATTTGCCGCTTCCAGTCCCTCGCGCTGCTTGAGCAGCATCTCGGTCCGGTCATGCAACCTCTGAAGATCGGCTTTCTCTTCTTCGAGCTGAGCGCGCTCCATGCCGATCTCACGTTTCTGTTGCTCATACCAGGCCACCTGTTTGAGCGAATCCTGCTCGGTAAAGGTCACCCCGCTATCGTGTTCTTCTGTCGACTCGGCGCCGTAGTACTGCCCGTAGAAGTCATCTTGATGACCCTGCTCGGCCTGAGCCTGCTTGTCGGTTTTGACTTCAAGCGCATCAGCCGTGGTAGGCGTCTGCTCAGGCGCAGTCTGGTCGAATACTCCGAATTTGATCGAGAAGATCACGACGAAGATTACGAACACCAACCCGCCGGCCATTATTGGCAGCATATTCCCTTTGCCACCCTTCGCGGGCGGAGCGGGGGCCTGAGTCTCAGCTTGTTCTTCCGGTTTTTCGCTTGCCATAGAGCATTCCTCGCAAATCTGGCATTCTTAGTTCACACCGACGAATCTCATTTGCAAGGGGTGTGCCAACTGTGCAATTGTGAAGGTATGATCTTGCGGCGCTATGATTTACCGCGATCAGCGAATGCTGTTTTTGAACGGTGAATGCTGCCGCTAAGGAAAAGAATTCAAGCTGATGGGGGAGTTTTTTCTTTGGTTGGAAGCTATCGGCCCGTCAGCACGCGGTCGAACGCCCGGAACAGATCATCAACGCGAGACTGTTTCAAGTCGAAATTGATTCGGCCCTCACGTAACTCAGTGAGCAACTCGCTAATTGTTCGCCGCTTCGGCAGAGATTCGTAGGCTGCCATAATCCCCCGCAATTTGGATAGCTCGGCGCAGAAATCAATTCGACAGAGCCTCGGTAAGAGTTCCGGCATGGCAATATCCACTCCCAAAGCGCGGGTGTAAGTTTCCAGCAACGTATCTGCTGAACTTACTTGACCCGGCTGCCAGGTCAGCGCGAGTTGGATGTCGGCGCAGAGAGAGCGCAGCTCGATCAGCTTTCTGAGAGCGAATTCAGTCGGAAAAGAGGACGCGAGCGGATGCGTCTCGCAGTCGCCTACAACATATAGGGCCGCCAAGTAAGTAGCTGCGGTTGCCAGCTCAGGGTCGCGGTCCAGATAGATGTCGACAAAGTCCCGCGAATCACTTGAGCTGTAAACCAACGCCTCAGCATAGGCGGCAACAGCTTTGACCGCCTGCCGCTGATCGCCGAC
>JBDRQZ010000530.1:0-2664 GCA_043826025.1 bacterium
CTCGGCGATATCATACAGCGGCCCAAAGGCAGTCTTGCCCTTTTTCTTCAGATACTCGGCATCCTTGACCTGGATATAGGCGGAGTCTTTGAGCATGATACTCGCCAGATCGCGAGTCGCATGGGTGCAGAAGATCTTTTCCTCGAAGCCGTTCTTGTGCAGCGTCGGCAGATTGCCGCAATGGTCGATATGGGCATGCGAGAGTATCACGGTATCGATTTCGGAAGCATCAAAAGGGAGTCGCGAGTTAAGTTCGAACGCTTTCTTGCGGCTGCCCTGATAGAGTCCGCAGTCCAGCATGATTTTCGCGTCATCGACTTCGAGCACATGCATCGAGCCGGTGGTAGTCTCAGCGCCACCGTAGAATGTCAACTTCATTGTTATCTCCACCTGTTTTGCTGCCCCACCAAACGTTCTTTAGAGAGTACGCAGCCCATATTCAGCCCGCAAGTCAAAATAATCGGTTGACGGCTGCGGCTCTCTTCCTTTCATATCGGCATGGCTTGCGTATTCTGCAAAATCATTGCCCGTGAAGAGCCGGCTAAGGTCTTCTACGAGGATGACGAAGTAATCGTCTTCCATGACCATCGCCCCAGCGCGCCGGTGCATCTGCTGATTTGCCCGAAAGAGCATTACGACAACTTCAGGGCGGCGCCTCCCGAAGTTCATACGAAACTGGCCGCGACGGTGCAGAAGATTGCGGAGATGCTGGGTGAGCAGGGGAAGAATTTCCGGCTGATTATCAATAATGGATCAGGCTGGGGGCAGATCGTGTTTCATTTGCATTATCATTTTCTGGCGGGCAAGAGGTAGCTAGTAGGTCCGAACCCCTGGTCCCCCCTCGACTCGATCGAGGGCGGTTCGGACTCTTTGCTTGCCCTCGTCGGTGTGCGCATTGAAACCCAGACCAAGCGGCTTGTTGAAAAAGTGCCAAGAACCTGTCATTGCGAGCGACCGGAGGGAGCGCGGCAATCCCGCCCGTGAGTGAAGCTAATATTGTGCAATGAGATCGCCACGTCCCCCGGATCGGGTCCGGGGTCCTCGCGATGACAGCGTGCAGGCGCGCTGGCTCTGCACGGGACTTTTTCAACAAGCCGGGCCACCCAAGCGAATTAGAATCTTATCCGCAGCGGCGCGAATCCCTCCACTCGCAGGGTCGCCTCGGTAGCATCTTTAGGCAGATCGAAGATGATCTCCGGCGTGAAGACCTCACGCCGCAACTCTATCGATGCGCCGGTCACCAGTTGACTCTGTACCAACAGCCCCGAGGCCAGGCAGCGCTGGTAATCGGGAGTCACCAGCATAAAATCGTCATCGATTGAGAGGGTCGGCGACTCAGAGGCGCGGCTGCTGAGTTCGAGGCGCAGAAGGACGTATTGCCCTTCCGGTGGTGGCAGGCGTTTCAGAGTCATCTTCTGTGCGCTCATGAAGGTAAGTGTCGCAGTCTTCGAGGAGACGATTTCGCCAGACACCGCGAAGCTCCTGCTCGGTTGGAGATACCTGTCGAACCAATCCAGCGTCCACTCCATCTCGATCACCCGATGTTGGGGCTCATCAAACCCGTGCCCCTCACGCGGCAGCTTAACAAACTCGACTGTTCGCCCCATGTCGAGTAGCGCCCGATACATCTCCATCGAGTTGGTAATAAATGTATTGGGGTCTTCTTCGCCATGCATGATCAGCACCGGCGTGGTAATCTGCGCCGCATAGCTTGAGGGTGACCGCGCCAGCCAGATGCTGTCATCCTCCCAGTATTCTCCGAGATACTCGCGCTCCCAGTAGGCGAACTCGGAGCCGCCATAGTCGGTGAAGAAGTTGAAGATGCCGAAGGCGGACACTGCCGCCGCAAAACGATTGCTCTGGCTGATCGCCCAGTTGGTCAGATAACCGCCGTAGCTACCGCCGGTGATGCCGATTGCATCGGGATCGACATAGCCGAGCGCTTCGAGATAGTCGACGCCCGCCATCACATCCTGATAGTCGCGGCCGCCCAGATCGTTGACATTGGCCACATTGAATTCGGCATAGTAACCCTGCGAGCCACGATAGTTCGGGGAAAGCACCACGTAGCCGTTGGCGGCCAGATACTGTGGCAGCCGGTTGAACATCGTGTTAGTGGTGCGGTCGTCGGGACCGCCGTGCAGTTCGAGCACCGCCGGATACTTGGCAACGGAGCTTACGCCCACCGGCTCCCAGAGCACCGCCTCAATCTCGGCGTTCTCGGTGGAGCGGTAGGTGATCACTCGCTGCGTTGGCAACTCGATTTCCGCATCCAGTTCATTCACTTTCGTAAGGGCGTCGAGCGCGCGGCCGTCGAGCTGCACCAGACCGATTTCCGGCGCTGTCGCTGCGGTTTCAAACACCACCGCCAGTTTGTCATTCTTGCCGGAGAGGGCGCTGATATACTGCGCGCCGGTCAGGATCGGATCGATACTCAAGTCAGCCAGACTCAACCGGTAAAGCGCCGACTGTGTACCGGCCTCGACATCGACAATCAGGCTGCGCGAATCAGAGGACCAGGCGAATTCCTCGATGCCCAGATCAATATCACTGCTGAGCTTGGTGGTGCGGCGACTGCCAAGTTCTACCACGTAAATTTCGACTTGTGAGAAGGAGTATCTGGGGTCTTGCGGCGCCAGAAACGCGACGGCTTTGGGGTTTGGA
>JBDRQZ010000531.1:0-3673 GCA_043826025.1 bacterium
GCCATCCCCACCTGTTGCGGTTCGAGCACCGCATCGGCAGCGGCTTCCTTGAGTTGCTCTTTCAGATTCTTTGCCAGATCCCGAAATGCTCTCGCGCCGGGACTGTCCGCTTTACCCAAAGTCAGCGGTTGGCCATCCTCACCACTTTGCACGATTGCCGGGTCAAGCGGAATTGCGCCGAGATAGGGCAGCCCGGTCTCTTCCGCCAATTGCTTGCCGCCACCCTCCATGAAGATCTCAGTCACCTGGCCACAGTGGCTGCAGGTGAAGCCGCTCATGTTCTCGACAATCCCCAAAATCGGCACATTGACTTGCTGGAACATGCGCAGCCCCTTCTTGGCAACCCCGAGCGCGACATTCTGCGGTGTCGTCACGATGATCGCGCCGGTCAACGCCGCCTGCTGCGCCAGGGTCAACTGCACGTCACCGGTTCCCGGCGGCAGGTCGATCACCAGATAGTCAAGCTCGCCCCAGTTAACCAGATTGAGAAACTGCATGATCATCTTGGTCGCCATCGGCGCGCGCCAGACCACCGGGCCATCATCTGAGATCAATGAACCCATCGAGACAAACTTGACCTTGTGTTTGGTGATCGGTTCCAGTCGCTCATTGACAATGTCAAGCTGGCTGCGTTTGGCACCCAGCATCCCCGGCTGACTCGGGCCATAAATGTCGGCATCCAGGAGGCCGACTTTGCTGCCCTCCGCCGCCAGCGCCACCGCGAGATTGGTCGACACCGTCGATTTGCCGACTCCACCCTTGCCACTGGCCACCGCAATCACTTGTGCGACCCCATCCAATCCGGAAGGTTTCGGGGCGCTCTGTGCTTGCTGCTCTTCTTTGCTATTCTTGAAAATACCCATCATTCAAAGCCTTTCGTATCTGCATCATATAAGAATATACCACATCAAGTGAATACGTTCCCACTTACCGACAGCTCAGGAGTTCTTCTCCTCCAGATTGGGCAGCCGCAGGCTGATCAGCGCGCCGACCAGTGGCAGAGCGATCAGGATCACGATTACAAGTTGTAAACTGTACGCCTCCGCTAACAGACCCAACCCCGAGCCGGCTAGCGCCACTAGACCGACAATGGTGTTGGCCAGCGCCGCATAGAGTGGCCGTTCGGTTTTAGGTGCAAGGTTGATCAGGTAGGTCTTACGACCGACCCGAATACCCGCCTGCGCAAAGCCGATTCCGAGAAACATCACCGCGTTGAGCAGTGAGGGGCCATCCTTCGGCAGCAGATCAAGCCCCAGCGCATAGACACCGGTCAGCGCTGCCAGCAGTCCGGCGAGAATCATCACCAGCCGACTCGATCTGTCGGCAAACCGTCCCCAGAAGGGGTTACTGAGCACATCAGCCATGGCAGTCGCGGTGAGAAAGATGCCGAGATTGCCGATTGCATCGCCGCCATACTCACGCGCCAGCAGTGCGTAGAATGGCAACGCCAACTCGATCGGTAGCAGAAAGCAGCGGGCCAGAATGAATTTGGCGAAATCGGGATGGGCTCGCATTTGCGCCAGCCCGGCTCTCAACTCAGCGAAAGCATTGCGGCCGCCACTGGTGGCTCCGGGATCCTCCCGAATTGAGCCGAAAAGGATTGACGCCATTACCCAGAGAATCGCTGACGCTCCAACGAGCAGCAAGTAGGGCGTCAGTGAGGCCTCTTTACCGAGGTAGTTCTTGATCAGCAGGCCGGCGGCCAGCGCTAACAGGCCACCCGAGGTTGCGCGACTGGCGAGCAATGAGCCGCGCCGGCCTTTGGGGATTGTCTTGCCGACCACATCGTTGAAGCCAACCGACCCCACGCCACTCGCCAGACTAAAGACCGCCAGCATGGCGACAATCAGCGCCCCGGCGGTGACTCCGGAAAAACTGGTGGCGGCCACCACCATCAACGCCAACGAGGCCGCCTGCACCAATCCTGCTCCCGCCCAGAACCATTTGCGTTTTTCTGCTCTGCGAATTTGACCGGAAATTGCCAGTTGCGGCAACAGTGAGCCTGCCTGACGGACCGGCACCAGAAGACCGGTCAAACTTGCCGGCGCGCCAAGGCTGGCTAATAGCCAGGTCAGCACCAGGCCTGGATTGGCGAGCGCCTCGGCGAGTTTGCTGCAGGTGCCGCTGGCGGCATTGAGCAAAAAGTTTCGGGGAATGTTGGTGCACGCACTTTCCGGCAGATCGGCGCAGACACGCGCTTCGCTCTCGCCGGTGATAAAACTGTAAACCCGTTCAGTCTTCGTCTGGGGCTGCAACGCTCTTGTCCTCCACCATAGCTACAGCAAACGAGGCCCAAAATAAGAGGAAATGGCAGACTTGCCAACCGGATTGTGACTGAGTCGGTCAGGAATGTGCCTGGTCGAGCGACTGTGAGTCGCCAAAGAAAAAGCCACCGGCTCATCTGAGCCGGTGGCCTCTCTGAAATCTAATCGGTTTTGTCGACTAGCTGCGACGACGACGGGCCAGCCAGCCGCTGCCCAGCAGACCAAGTCCGAGCAGAGTCAGCGTCGTCGGTTCCGGCACCTCGCTATAGCCTTCACTGTCGGGACGGAGAATCTTGTAGATATAGCCATCCGCGCCATCGGAGAGCAGACCATTCTGCGCCGGATCGAGCGGGTCAGGAGCAAGATAGTCCTTGTTCCAGGCGGTCGCGTAGTCGCCCCCGGACTGGTAGAAACCATCCTTCGCGTAAAAATCGCCCCAAACCGGAGCCCTATCGGAACAGAAGGTGTAGCTGAAGATGCCGTCGAAGTCATCAGGGGTATTCATCTTCAGTCCGTAAAGGGGACCCGGCATGTTCGGGTTCGAATTACCCGGATCGCTGGGGCTGAAAGTGCGGAAATCGACGAGGTCACCTGTCAGCTCATAGTCATCGAGATAGGCATCCCACCAACTGTCATCATCCGCGGTCGGCGAGAACTCGATAATCAGGTGGCTGGGCTTCTTGGAGAGCGCGCCGCCGGTAACCGAAGTCAACGTGTAGTTGTAGCACCAGTAGGTGCCCATGTCAGTGATATTCCAGGCGATCGTGAAATCCGACCCCCAGGGAGCGGTGCCGTCGATGCCACTCGGTGTGCTAAGTGAGCCGGTGTATGTCGGAATCGCCAGCAGCAAAGGACTGGTTGCAAGAACCAAGATCGCGACAATCAGGGTTGAAAAACGAGTCATTTCTAGTCTACCTTTCCAAACAAGCTAAATGCTACCGGGTTGGTTTAAAGCAAAGCGCGTGCCAGGTTTCAGATTGAACCACGACTACTAAGTCGTTGTAATGCAATCACTAAAACCACTTGCAGCTAGGGTGATGTCTTATCCCCTTTTCGGACACTTCTGTGTGTCAGGGATACCTTACACTATGATAGCCTGTTTTGTTAATGGGAGATAGGACAACGACTTACACCGTCAAACAGTGTCGGTTATCGTTACATGTGTTTAATATGTTGTATATCAATGACTTGCGCGGATGAATGCGGGCCTTAGAGTCTAAATCGTAGATATCTGATTGTCCGACCATCAGCCAGGTGGCGACCCTCAAAGGTGGTTTGAATCGCGACCTCTGGTGGCAGATCAGACTCAGCGTAGACATCATCAACCCGGCTCAGTATTGTCCCACCGCTTTCGCCCACGCTCTCGACCCCGAATTCGAACAGCCCCTGATGATCGGTCTTGAAATGAA
>JBDRQZ010000532.1:0-4574 GCA_043826025.1 bacterium
GGTCTTCATCCTGATTCTGGTAGCATTACGCAAGAAAGTTCCGGTCGGCGTAACTCTGTTCGGCGCAGGGCTGTTGACCGCGATTTTCTATTGGGTGCCGCTGACCGATCTCGCCAGTGGCTATTGGGACTTGATTCGTTCGCGCCGCTTTCTCTCGCTGACCGGCGCAATCTGTTTTATCACCATGCTTGGCGTACTGCTGCGGGAGTCGGGCTTTTTGCGGAAGCTGACTGATGCCTGCTCCGGGCTCTGGGGCGGTCGCCGCACAGCCACAGTGCTTCTGCCGCCGCTGGTCGGGATGATGCCGATGCCGGGTGGCGCGCTGATGTCGGCGCCGCTGATTGACCGGGTTCTTGACGATCCGGAATACCGCCCCGAATTCAAGTGTGCAGTGAATTACTATTTCCGGCACGTGATCGAGCATTTCTGGCCGATCTATCCCGGCATCATCGTCACCGAGGCGATCACCGGCCTGCCTGCCGCGACTGTCGCGCTTCTGCAATCGCCGCTCGCCGCGATCATGCTGACCCTGGGTTTGATTTTCTTCGTGCGGCGGATCAGGCTGCGCAATATCGACCGTCGCGGCTTTTTCGCTTCGCTGATCGGCATCATTGCTGCGATCTGGCCGATTGGGATCGCGGTGATCATTTACGGAGTCTTCAAGATCGAACTGGCTCTGGCGATTTTGGCCGCCATTGCAATCGTGATCGTCATCGCCCGTCCACCCGGGAGGGCGATCAAAGAGGCGGTGCAGAGAGGGCTATCCTACAAACTGATATTTCTGGTTTTCGGGATTCTCTCCTTTCAGACGGCGCTTGAACTCTCGGGCGCGGTGGCGTTGCTGCAGGAGGCGACTATCGCCTATGGACTGCCGCCGCAGTTGGTGATTATCGTGGTCGCGTTTACCGCCGGAATGCTGACCGGGATGTTCGCCGCCTATGTGGCGCTGGCCTACAGTCTGCTGGCGGGATTTCTCTATCTGCCGGAGATTGTTCCGGCCAATATCTTTCTGGCTTTTCTTTCCGGCTATGTCGGGATGATGCTCTCGCCGGCGCATGTTTGTCTGGTGGTCACGAATGAATACTTCAAGAGTGACCTGATCAAGGTGCTCCGCCTGCTGGTGATTCCGCTATTGCTGCTCGCGGTGGCCGGTTATCTGGTTTTCCTCTCACCCTGGCCCGGCTGGGTGTACCCTTAAGACTAATGATCGAGATTAGAACCATGACTGCCGGCGACATTCCCTTTGTGCTCGAGTTGAGCACCGCCGAAAAGTGGGGACATAGTGCAGCCGACATCGCGCGACTGCTCAGCTTTGCGCCGCAGGGGTGTTTTATTGCCTGGGAGGCTAACGAGCGGCTCGGCACGATTACCAGCACCCGCTATGGTGACTTTGCCTTCCTGGCGGTGTTGATTGTCCGCGAGCAGTCTCGGGGTCATGGTGTCGGACGACAACTGATGGAGCATGCTATCGCAAGACTGAAGGCTGACGGTGTTACAACGATTGAACTCGACGGTGTCCTCAAGGCAGTGCCTCTGTATAGGCGGATAGGATTCCGTAGTAAACACTATTCCTTGCGTTTTCGCGGACAGGCGCCGGACCTGGCCGCAACTGTTGAACTTATCGAACCCGCTGTGCGGAATGAAATCCTCGATTTCGATCGACGGCACATCGATCTGCCCCGGACTGAAGTCATCGACCGCTTTCTGACCGAGTTTGCCGAGTCAGCTTATGTGCTGGGCGACAAGTCGGTCAGGGGGTACTGTGTTCTGCGGCCCCGTCTCGATGACTCGCTGTCTCTGGGACCGCTGGTGGCGGGCACTCGGGACGACGCCGTGGAACTGCTGACAGGTGTGTTGAGTAAGTACCGCGGCCGGATGATCCGGATCGGGGTGCCGGACATTCGCGGCAGCATTGCCGGGCACCTAAAGCGTCTAGGTTTCGGGCAGGCCGAACCATCGCTCCGTATGTATCTGGGCGAGCGGCGCGACTATGAGCGCCATGCCTACGCGATAATCTCAGCAGAAAAGAGCTAACATCGATTCATGAGGTTCAACGGGCACGATCAAAGAGTCTGAGTCGGTTGAGGAGCTGATTGAACGCTATCCCGAACTGGTCGGCTGGCTGGCCGACAAGGGAATTGTCTGTATCAAATGTGGCGAGCCTTTTTGGGGTTCGATTGGCGATCTGATTCGCAGCAAGAATAAAGATGTCGATGCGCTGCTTGCGGAGTTCAACGCGAGCTTGACTGACTGACGGCGCCCAACATCTCCGGGAGCGCGCTGGTCACCTCCTCAAGTTCGCGATCGATTCGCTGACCGGTACTTCGGCAATCGGTGAACGCAGTCTGCCCCGTATCCTCTTGCTGTCAAGCCGCTTCGATCCATTAAGCCGGGCGCGTCGAATCAAAATCAGAAAAACTGCCTTCTAGCTGTCACAACTCACCTGTTTCCTCGTCAAAGTTAGTAGTGAGACTTATGCAGAGATGAATCCATTTACCGAACGATATGCGGGCGATCGCGAGGACCGTGAGATGGTGGGCGCGGCGCTGGCCGGCGACCGGCTGGCGCTCGAACAACTGATTCGCCGCCACCAGGGCTGGATCTACAACATCGCGATCCGGATGGTAATGCATCCGCAGGACGCGGAGGATGTTACCCAGGAGATTCTGATCAAGCTGATCACCCGTCTCGCCACTTATCAAGGCAGGTCTTCATTCCGCACCTGGCTTTATCGTCTGGTCGCCAATCATGTCATCGACATGGGGCGTCGTCGCGGCGAGCAAGTCCGGCGTTCTTTCGCGGAATATGGTCGTGGGATCGACGCCACGCCCGACGCCGAGCTGCCCGATCAACGACAATTTCCGGTTGATGTTGCTCTGGTGGTGGAGGAGACCAAGCTGGGCTGCATGATGGCGATGCTGCTCTGTCTGGAGCGACGCCAGCGGTTGGCTTTCATTCTCGGCGCGGCGTTCGGGGTCGGCGATCATCTCGGCGGCGCAATCATGGAGATCACTCGCGAAAACTTCCGCCAGCAGCTCTCGCGCGCGCGTCGCAAAGTCGCAAACTTTATGAATGAGAAATGCGGTCTGATCCATGCCGGCAATTCCTGTCACTGCGACCGCAAGACGCAGCCACTGATCGACGCCGGCATCGTCGATCCCAACTGCCTGCAATTCTCCATAAACGGCGCGCAGCGACTAAAGGCGGTGGCCCGCCAGCGCGAGCGGAAATTCGATGACTTTGTTGAGGCACAATGTGGGCGTCTCTTCCGCGACACACCATTCTATGACTCACCCGATCTGGTTGCGTCGTTACAACAAGTGCTAGCTGCTCCCGATTTTGACGGTCTGTTCGAACTGACCAACTGAGCATAACCGCAGAGTTTCCCGCAGTCGCGAAGCTATGGTCTTTGCGCGAGGGGAGAGGTGCGTCCCGTTAAAGAGTAAGGAGAAGAACAATGAAGTTCACTATTTCCATTGGTCTGCTGTTTCTGATGCTGAGTGTCTCAGCATCGGCAGCGACTATCGAGGTTCCGGCCACCCGACCGACGGTTCAGGCCGGCATCGATGCCGCGGCCAACGGCGACACGGTACTGGTGGCGCCCGGGGTCTACTATGAGAACGTCTGCTTCAGGGGCAAAGAAATCGTTCTGACCAGCTATTTCGCGTTGGATCACGATCCAGCTTTTATCGAGACGACAATTCTCGACGGCAGTCAACCGGCTCACCCCGACACCGGATCGGTTGTCCGGATCGTCGATGGCGAAGGGCCGAACACGATCCTGCAGGGGTTTACCATTCGTAACGGTTCCGGCACAATCTGGACTGATGAGCATGACGCGGGCGACTTCCGCGAGGGTGGTGCAATTCTCTGTCAGTTATCTTCGCCTCTGATTGCCCACAACCACATCATCGATAATATCGTTAATGATGGCACCGGCGTGGTTTCCACCGGTGGTGGCGGCATTCGCACCGGTGACGGTGCTCCTCGCATTGTCAATAACCTCTTTCGGGGCAATTATGGTGCCTATGGCGCGGCGATTGTGCTGAACTACTGTGGTGAAGTGCTGATCCGCAACAACGTCATCGTCTTCAATGAAAACGGCGGTGACTACAATGGCGGCGCGTTGTGGGCCTACTCCTCTTCGCCGGCAATCGTAGAGAACTGTGTCATCTACGGCAATCTCGGTGTGGATGGGCTTGTCGGCGGTATCACGGCACGGATCCGGATGCGCAATTCGATCGTTTGGAGCAACACTGGGGTCCAGGTGCGTAACGCTTCGGTAGTGGACCTCCGTTACTGCGATATAATGGGCGGCTATGACGGTACAGAGATTGTTGATGTCGACCCTCTCTTCGGCGATACCCTCGACTTCTATCTGGCTGCGAACTCACCCCTGATTGATGTCGGTGACCCCAGCAGCTACTACGATGATGTCGAAGATTCGACTAATCCCGGACTGGCGCTTTTTCCCGCGTTGGGGACAGTGCGCAACGATATGGGCGCATACGGCGGCCATTTTCGGCACAATGACTTTGACGGCGATGGCGTCGTCAATTCGGTCGACAACTGCC
>JBDRQZ010000533.1:0-6492 GCA_043826025.1 bacterium
AGAAACAGCTCGCCGTGCGGCGCGGAGTTCGCTCGCCCGCTTGAATCCAGGAACGGACATTATCACACTGCGCATCGTCAGATTTGGGTTGCTTTCAATGTAACCTTGCTGACGTAGCTGATTTAATTGACCAAGTAGTTCGCTCCCGCTACCGCAGTAGCCGAGGCTGTACTCGTGTTCAGTGTCTAGTTCAATCAATTGGCCTAGATAACTCGTTCTTCGAGCCAAGTTGAGAAGAAGCCTGTCAAACTTCTCCAGGATGTCCGTAGGCGCAGCTTCAACTGCCGACTGAACATTCTCCTCTGTCGAGAACGTAACGGGGGCGCCCAGCAACGTCCTCTCGATGCAGAAGCCGGAGAGTTTCAGGCGAGAAGTCTCAGCCAGACGGTAGATTAGGTCTTTGACAGCCTTGAAGGCGGTGTATTGACCACAGTATTTGCAGTTCGCAATGAGTGGATCAGGATCAACGTCCCGAGATTGGTCGTACGTGGCATCCCGTCGACATATTAGACACTTGGCCATCTCTAGTTCCTCCTCTTACCTGCGCCCTCTCCATGCAACTGCCTAGCGGAAGTAGATTCACAATAGTGTACCGCATTCCCGTTGTCAAAGACTTCGAGGCCTTTCACCTTGACAATTGTAACTAAACTCAGACATAATATGCTATGACTTTCAGGGGACACCTTAACCGAGATTGAAATTGAACGCTTTTCTCAAGGAGAGAGCAGGATGAAACGGTTCTTTGCATTAGCAATTGTTCTGGGGCTGCTGGTCGCGCTGGTCGGTTGCACCAGTTCGAAAGATGGCGACGACAATGGCACCGATCCACCCGATGGCTTACAAACCCAGTCGGTGCAGGGCTCGGTCGATCTGCCGGCAGGATCGCCCCTGGACCCCGGCGCGATGCAGATTAACTCACCGCTCGGTCAGAGCGCTGTCGGCGCCGACAAGGGCTTCACAGTCAACGCCCCGGTGGCAACCAACTATCAGCTTATGATGGCGATTGGCCAAGGTGGCAAAGCGGCAATGCTGGGGCTGTTGCAGCCCGGTTCGGCAACCGGCTCGCTCGGTATCTCCGCCGGCAGCACCTCGAAGTCGCTGATTCTGATGAGCCCCTTCTTTGCGCGGGCTTCATCGAGCGACAAACAAACCATCCTCAACCAGTTGACCGGTCGCTCCGATGTCGCCCAGCTTGAGGATTTCGTCAAGGACCTGCTGGTCAACGACCCGGAGGGCACGCTCGACTACAGCAAGCATCCCCGGATCTACGAGGAAGCCAGCAAGATTGCAATCGACTATCTCAAGAGCAAAGGCACCAACAGCGGCGATGATCCGGCGACAAAGAAGCCGACTATTGAAGATGCTACCGGCACCGGGATCAAATTCAGCAACCCGGGCGCAGTTTTCTATGCGGCCGGCATCTATGAGAGCGGCAGTACAACGCCCCGTTCGATCAAGTTGATCGAGAGCGACGACACCAAGTCCGATTTCCTGATGGGCTGGCCGCCGCGTCTAGCGACTCAGGCGACCAAAACCGACTACACGCTGGGTGACGGCACGTTCGATGTCAAAGTCACGCGCGGTTTCGATTTCACCGAAGGTTCGGGCATCATCAACAGCAGCACCGCCGAAGGTCTGGCGACCATCGCCAATATCGGCAAAGCGATTATCGATATGAATGAATCGGTCACCGGTTATAAGTTCGATGTCGATCTCAACGACCTTTCACTCTATGTCAGTTCAAGTCAGGCCACCAAGCTCTCCGATGGGATGCGGCAGCAGGATGGCTGGAAGGTCGCCGAGGCGATGACCGAAGTGATCGAGAGCAACAAGGAAGCGATCAATACCTGGCTCTGGGAGGATGGCTCCACCAGTGCGGGTAAAGATTTTGTCAGCCGCTCGCAGGGGTTGGTGAAGCATATCACTACGGTGGTCAAGATTGTCGGCTCCGATGAACCCGATCTCAAGAAGGGCACACCCTTCTTCTATGATCTGGCTGCTTCGACGCAATCAACGAAATACACGGTGATTCAGGCCAATGGCGTGGTGACTACCAATGTGGAAAATGAGTCGCCCGGCAAACCAAGTTTTGTCAATGCGCCCACTGCTGGCGCGGTCGGCTCGGCGATTTCTTTCACGGTGATGGGTAGTGATCCCGAATCCGACAATGTCTCGTTCCGCCTGCAGTGGGGCGACGGCACTAACTCAAACTGGACCGAACCCGCCGGCAGCGGTGGCAGCAAGACCCTGACGCACTCCTATACTACGGCAGGCACCTACATTGTAACGGTGCAGGCCAAGGACAGCTACGGCTCGATCTCGACGCCCTCGGAAGGCAAACAGATTATCGTGGCGCCATCCGGCAGTACGCTTTATGACACCTTTGACGATGATCAGGTCGGTGGCCTGCCTTCCGATCCGCCTTGGAATGTGCTCTACACCGAACCCAGCTACTGCCGTATCAGCAGTTCCGTGTACTATGGCAGCAGCGGCAATAGTTGCGGCTTTTTCGATTACGATGCCGACATCCAGGATGTGGACAGCACGGCCTCGGTGCAGATATATGCCGCGACCGAGGATGCGGCAAGTGGCAGCCTGGAGTTCGTCTGGCGGGTCAAAGCGCTGGAAGACGGTTTCGGGTTGCGCTCCTATGGCGATCCCTACGATTTCTGGAATACTGTTGGATACTACGTGCTATTCCAGGGTGGTGAACTCAAATACTCAACCTCGGCACAGACTTTCGTGAGTCTACAGGCAATCCAGGTCGATACCTGGTACAGAATGAAGCTTGACTATGACCGCGTCAGCAAAACATACGACATTTATGTCAACGGCGTGATGAAGGCTGAAGGTGTTAGCTTCTACGGCAATCCCACTGCACTGAATTGGTTGCAGATTCTCGCGTTCAGCGATGAAACCTGCCGCGAAGCTTATATCGACAATGTTAATCTATCGACGGGGGCGGCTTTGGTTCCGGCGCCCAAACTGACGCCGGAACAGCAGGCGGCGATGACTGCCTCACGGCCGCCGCTAGAGACCCAGAGATAGCTCAACTTGTCTAATCAGAGGCCGCTCCCGCTGTGGAGCGGCCTTTTCTATTGGCAGGATGAGAGATTTCAGCACGATACTGGCACACATCAGCTACCACGCGGTTTATGATGATTCAATTCGAGCCGCACTGGAATGGGCAGCGGAAAACGGCTTTTCGGGTGTGCAGGTGGCCGCGCAGGCACCGCACTTTCGGGTAACTACTCTGCCCGACGCAGAATGTGAGCGAATCCGCTCGCTGCTCCGCGAGAAGAATCTGCGACTCACACTGCACGCCCATGATGAGAATGTCTCGCTGTTCGAATGCCATCCTGTTCTACGGGAAGGAATCCTGAACTATTACCGAAGTCTCTGTGACGCCGCGCGACGACTGGGCGCAACGATAGTCACGATCCATCTGGGAGCACCGCCGACTTTTTCGGTAGCAGACAGTTCAGGCAAACGCTACCCGGAGGTCGACCTGAGTCTTTGGCAGAAGGCTGCCGGGGATGGCATCAAGGACTTGGTGGGACTCGCGACAGATGGGCCGCTGATTTGCATCGAGAATGTCAACCTGACCCCGCCGGTGCGCGAGGTTCTGCAGCCGTTTCTCGATCGCGACGAAGTCGCACTCTGCTGGGATATTGCCAAGTGCTACGACAGACAGCTCAGCCGCGACACCGAGCTTGAAGGGTATCTCACCAGAAACCTGAGACATGTGCGGCACGTGCATCTGCACGACATAGACAGCACCGGTCGCTCGCACCATACAATTGGTGAGGGTGTAATCGACTTCAAACCCTACTTCAAAATGTTCGCGGAGTCAGAGATTCTCGACTATTGCATCGAGGTCCGGCCGCGCGAAGCAGCCAAGGTGAGTCTTGATCGCCTAAGAGAGATGCTTGCGGGGTCAAGAGGCTAGTTTCGGAAGAGCACCGACTCTTTTTCGAACCATTTCTTGGCGAAAAAGAGGGTCAGTGCCGCGAGGATCACGGTAGAGCCGAAGGCCACGGCGACATAGTTCCAGGCAATCGAACCGGAGATCGCCTCTTTCATGATGAGACTGATGTTGACTACCGGGATTGAGGCCAACAGGTAGTTGAGTTTGATGCCCGGCAGGAAAGAGACGATGGCGGGCAGGATGATGAACATGTTGATGCCGGTGATGTAACTCTGCGCTTCCTTGAAGGACTTGGCGAAGATCGAAATCGACAAGAGAATCGCCGAGAAAATACCGGCGAGTGGAATGACAATCGCCAGAACCAGCAGCACGGTCTGCAAGTCGACCGTAATCACCAGCTTGTCCATGATCTCCTGCGACATGCCGGTGAAAAGGTACTTCATCGAGATCGTCAGGCTGGTCAACGAAAGCATCCCCGCAACCACGCTGGTCATCAGGATCACGAAGTACTTGCCGAGGACAAACTCGCCCCGACTGGCCGGCGACACCAGCAGCGTCTCCAGCGTACCGCGCTCTTTCTCGCCCGCCGCCAGATCAATCGCCGGGTACACTGCCCCGAGGAAGCAGAGCAGGATCACGACGTAAGGCAGCATGCCGCCCAGCTTCTGACCGGCAACCTTGCGCGCCGTGGCGACATTGTGGTCGGTGATACTGAATGGCTTGAGAATCTCTGGCGACAGCTCCCGGGCGAGAACTCTCGCCTCGATAACATCATCTCGATATGGTCTGAAGATATCTCTCAGCTTGTCCAGTGCGAATTCCGACTGCACTTCCGATTCGTCGAAATAGATCTCGACCTCGGTCTCCGACTCATGGATGATCGCCTGGTCGAAGGCTTCCGGGATCACGACAACCGCGGAGATCGCACCGTTTTGCAGCTCCACGAGCAACGAATCATGCAGCCGGTCTTCATCGGCGGTGATCGCCGCGCCGGCAAAATGCGACGCGAGATCGGTCACATCCAGCGTCTGAGACTGGAAGAGAGAATCCTGCAGGTCGGCAGGCAAATAGGCGGCTCCCTCTACCACTACTTTCGATTTCTCCTCCTGCGCCTTCATGATCTGCGAGAGCATCAGTTTCGACATGCCGAACATCAACAGCGGCACCGCCACAATCGGCACCAGCAGCATGAAGATCAGCGTCCGCCGGTCACGCAGCGTATCGAGCAGTTCCTTGCGGAAGATGGTCGAGACAATTGGAATGCGCATCGCTTATACTCCCACAATCTTGATAAAGGCATCCTCAAGGTTGCTCTCACCGGTTTCCTGGAGCAGTTCCGGCACGGTGCTTTCGCGGTAGACTTTGCCCTGATGGATGATTGCGACCCGATCACAAAGCCGCATCGCCTCACTCATAATGTGAGTCGAAAAGATCACGCACTTGCCGGACTGCCGGCAGTTGCGGATAAAATCGACGATGTTGCGCGAACTCATGACATCGAGACCGGTGGTCGGTTCGTCGAATATCATCACCGGCGGATCATGCACCACCGAGCGGGCAATCGACACCTTTTGCTTCATCCCGGTGGAGAGCTTGTCGGTGCGGGTGTCGACAAAGTCATGCATGTCGAGCATCGTGAAGAGCTCTTCGGAGCGTTTCTCAATGCGCTCGCGACTCATGCCGTAGAGCTTTCCGAAGTAGCGTACCATCTCGCGGCCGGTAAGACGGCCGTAAAGTCCCGTATTGCCGGAAAGAAAGCCAAGCTGGGCGCGGACTTTCTGCGGTTCCCGGACAACGTCGAGGCCGTTAATCGTCGCCGTGCCGCTGGTTGGTTGCAGCGCGGTCGAGAGCATGCGCAGGGTGGTGGTTTTGCCGGCGCCATTTGGGCCGAGCAGCCCGAAGATCTGTCCCTCGGCGCACTTGAAGGAAACATCCCAGGCGGCCTTCACCGCGCCACGTTTCTTGTCTTTGAACTCTTTGCAGAGCTGTTTGGCCTCGATCATAGTGCTGCCAAGAAGCGTATGAGACCGCGTGACTGCAAGTTTTAATTTGCCTCGCGCCCGGCGATCCGAGATTTCCCTTGCCACATGCGGTCGGCCGACCGTACCATAGAGCCGGAGTAAACTTGTGGAGAATATAGATCAACAACCAGGTCTAAGCCGTCGCGCTTATTTCGCCGGTAGCTTTTATCCCGGCGATCCGGTAGAGCTCTCGGCGCAGGTGGAGTCTCTGCTCAAGGAAAACTCCACCAGGCTTGAAGGTGAGATTGTCGGGCTCGTCGCGCCCCACGCCGGCTATATGTATTCCGGCGGTTGTGCCGCGTCTGCTTTTAGTGCGCTCAAAGGCAAAAAGTATGACACCGTGGTGGTGATTGCACCGTCGCATCAGGCGTTCTTTCATAATGTCGCCGTGTTTCGGGGCGGCGCTTATCAGACACCTCTGGGGGTTGTGTATACCGATCTTGAGGTCGCCAGGAAGATCGCCAATACTCATCCCAAGGTGGTTTTCGCCAATGAAGGACATCTCGGTGGTGGCCGACCGGAGCACTCGCTGGAGGTCCAGTT
>JBDRQZ010000534.1:0-6654 GCA_043826025.1 bacterium
AGATTGAGGGTAAAGATGCCGGGTTGACCCTGTTGCGCGATATCACGGTGAACGGCAAGTATGCCGATCTGCTCGACCATGTGGTGGTGCTCTTCCTGCCGATTTTCAATGTCGACGGTCACGAGCGTTTCGGACCTTATAATCGCGCCAACCAGAATGGCCCGACTGAAATGGGTTGGCGGACCACGGCGCAGAATCTCAACCTCAATCGCGATTTTCTCAAAGCCGATGCTCCGGAGATGCGTGCCTGGCTGGAGATGTTTAACTTCTGGTTGCCCGATCTGCTGGTCGACATTCATGCCAGCGATGGCGCCGACTATCAATATGTGATCACCTACGCGCTTGAGACCAATACCAATGTCGCGCCACCGCTGGCGACCTGGTCGGCTGACATTTTCGAGCCGGCGCTACGCAAGGAGATGACAGCCCTTGGCTTTCCCTTTGTGCGCTATATTGTCCCCAAAGAAGGCAATGACGTTACCAGCGGCTTGATGACCTGGACCGCCACGCCTCGTTTCTCCAACGGCTATGGTGCGATTCAGAATCGGCCCTTTCTGTTGATCGAGACTCACATGCTCAAAGACTATCGCACGCGGGTCAATTCGGTCTATGCACTGTTCGACGTGCTCCTGAACTACTGCAATGCGAACTTCGTCGAAATCCAAGAGGTGGTCAGCGATGCCGACCGCTTTACGGCAGCCGAGCTGCCGGATAGCTGGCTGCCGCTCAGCTATCGGCCCGGCCCGGACAGCACGCCGGTGGAGTTTCTCGGTGTCGATTTCCAGTTTCAGCCTTCGGAAATCACCGGCGCCGATCTGGTCGTCTGGGGCACGCAACCGATGACTTATCAGGTGCCGGCGTTTTATCAGAATCTCCCCACCGACTCGGTGCTGGTGCCGCACGCCTATCTGGTTCCGCGCGAATGGCAGGAGCAATTGGAGGTTCTCCAACTGCATGGTGTCGACCTTGAATACTTGGCGGAGCCGACCGAAGTTGAGGTTGAAAGCTATCGCTTCACCAGCGCCGAGTGGGAGGCAGAGCCCTACGAGAGCCATCACCGGGTCAGTGTTGAGTATGAACCCTTTCGTGAGCGGCGCAACTTCCCGGCCGGTACCGCCGTGGTGCTCCTGAATCAGCGCACTAATCGAGTCGCGGTACATCTGCTCGAACCGAAAGCCCCAGACTCCTTCGTCCGCTGGGGTTTTTTCGATGCCATCTTCGAGCGCAAGGAGTATATCGAGGACTATGTCATGGAGCCGCTGGCGCGGCAGATGCTGGCTGAAGACTCGACTTTGCAGGCGGAGTTTCAGGCCCGGCTCGACTCAGATTCAGCCTTCGCTGCCAGTCCGGAGGCACGGCTGGATTTCTTCTATGAGCGCACGCCTTACTATGACCAGATGTTGAATCTCTACCCAGTTGGCCGCATCCTTGATCCGGTCGCGCTTGAACTTCAGTAAGAGTATCAAAAAAGAAGACCGCCCCACTGGGGGCGGTCTTGGAAAAACCAGCGTCAATCTGTCAGCAGACTATCTCAAGGGCGGACCGCAGGAGGACAGCCAGGTCTGGCAGTCGCAGGGAGCGGCCCCGTAGTTGAAGATCCACTGAATCAGATAAACAGCGTCGGTGATATTAGCGATACAGTCGCAGTTGGCGTCACCGGAACAGATTGGGTAAGGAGTCGGCGCCGGGCCGCCGCCAAAGATGTAAGAGATCAGATAGACCGCATCGGTGATGTTTCTGATCCCATCATTGTTGGCGTCGCTTGGCACACAGTCGCAGACTTCGCCGCCGGTAATCACGAAAGCCAGATCAAGCGACTGGTTCTGCCGTGGCAGGCAGTTGTGGACGATCAAACCGAAGGGCAAGTCGACATTCTCACCACGAATGTCAACTGAGACCCACTCCGGATTGTACTCCTCAACCGAGAAGTTGTACAGGTAGTGACCGCCAGGATCCTGTGTTGCCAGCACCGTCTGCCGGCCAATAAAAGGAGCCTCGGGTACACCCGGCAACGGCGGCATGCTGTCCTCCGGCGGCTGTTCGAGCGACCAGAGATCGGTAGCCCAGTTGAAGGCTACTTCAATGTAGGCCGGCTGCCCGGTCGTGTACGCATCGAACTCGAGGTAGAGATCCTTGAAGCGATCGTAGCTGAAGGGATGGTCATAGAACCAGATGTTCCACCAGCCCTCCTCGGGATAGTAGTACCAACCATCGCCATAGGCGTTCTCGCCGAAACCTTGCACCACCGTGCCGGCGGGGTCAAGTGTCGCGGCGAAGTGATTCATGATATAGTTGCCATAGGGCGGTTCATAGAGCTCGATCCAGTCGTAGGTAGCATCATCAGCCCAGACGGCATCATCGTTCCAGTTGTCAAGAGTCGACTTCCAGCCCCAACTGGTGTTCTGCGGGTCAGCCAGGACCGCATAGATGTTCAACCAGTAGATCGTGCCTTGCTCCTGATAGAACCAGAGTTGCTCCGGCAGATAGACATCATACTGGAAGTACTCCGAGTGATTGTTCTGGAGCTTCTCATCAGTCTGCGGATTGTACCAGCCCTCGAACAGACCCGGCTCAATGCGAGTGATGTTGAACTGGTTGACCGGCTGCTCCCAGAGCGGCGGACCCGGCATACTGTAGCCGGTCGGGCTCTGATCGGCGGGAATGTCCGCATGGATGCTGAGCACGAAGTAGAGAATCTCGCCCACCACACCATCTTTCCAGGAACCCCAGAAGTGGATATCCTTCACCGGACCGGTTTCCGAACACATCCAGTCATCAGCCAGCACGATCCCCTGCGTGGCCATCACATCCCAACCCTGGGGATTGGGCAACTGTGGATGGTGCATCTTGTGGCCATCGCCGGGATGCCAGCTCTCACAAGCATCATCGGTGCCATTGCCATTGTTGTCCCCAAGACAGGTGGTGCCGTCACCCTTGTAGGTGCCGGTCTGACTGGCGCAGTCGGCCGCGGTCAACACCAAACAGCTACCGTCGTCGAAGCAACAGGCGCCCTCATCGGGCTCACAGGCATCGTCGATCTGGTTGCCGTTGTTATCACCCAGACAAACTGTCCCGGCTCCCTGCGCGGTGCCGCCCAACGAGGCGCAGCAGAGCGGATCGGCATCGATGCAGGAACCATCCGGGAAGCAGCAAGCCTCGGAGGTGCCGCTGCAGGTCGTGCCAGCGCCCTGGGGAACCCCGCTCATCTCGTCGCAGCAGAGGGGATCCAGCATGGCGCAGGAACCATTGGGCAGACAGCAAGCCTCAGCCGCCGTGCAGACCGTGCCCGGGCCTTGCGGCACGCCCTGAAGATTCAGGCAGCAGAGCGGATCAAGATCGGCGCAGGTGCCATCGGGCAGACAGCAAGCTTCGGTCGCTGAACAGGCCGTACCCGGCCCCTGCGGCGCGCCTCCCATCTGCGCGCAGCAGAGTGCGTCAGCGTCAAGACAGGCGCCGCCGGGCAGACAACAGGCTTCCGTACCGGCACAGGCAGTGCCGTCGCCCATGTAGGTGCCCATCAGGTTATTTTCGCAATCAGCCTGCGTCGTGACAATACAGGCTGCATCAACGCCACCACCCGTCGGATCATAACAGCAGGCGCCGGTTGGCGGTGGCACTTCGACTGTCGTGATCACGAATGAGAGATCAAGCGAGGGACGACAGCGATGCTCGATGAAGCCTGAACCTTCGGGAATCATGTAGTTGAAGCCGAAGACATCGATTGAGACCCACTCCGGATTGTAATCCGGCATGGTCCAATCGAAGATGAAGTGACCCTCCTCACCCTGGAAGATCATCAGGGTGTCACGACCGGTCCAGAATGGCGGCGATCCGGGCAACGGCGGCTCAGGATTGCCTGATGGGAACTCATCCGTTGTATAGTTCACCACGAACACCAGGTACGAAGGTCCCGCTTCAAGTGGGAAGAGGTCGAACTCGATGTGCGCGGTCTTAATGCGTTCCGGATCGAATGGATGATCATAGAACCAGATATTGTAGAACGGTGGTTCAACCTCCGGATAGAAATACCAGCCGTTAATACCCGTGCCATCATTGAAGGGGGTCACACCGCCGGACAAAGGTGGAACCAGTTGACCAGCAGGGTCCAGTCCCATCCAGAACATGCTGAACACGGCATCACCCGGTTCATACATCTCCTGCCAGTTCAGATCGCCCCACTGCGCCCAGACTGCATCGTCATTCCAGTGATCGAGCGTCGACTTCCAGCCCCACTGGGTGCCGGCCGGATCGGCAATCACTGCCGAGACATTCAGCCAGTAAGTGGTTCCCTCTTGCTGGTAGAAGGCGACCTGCTCATCGATGCAGATATCGTACTGGAAGTAGGCTTGGTGATCGTTCGGGAAGTAAGTGTCGGTGGAAGGATCATACCAGCCTTCCATCGACGGCGGATCGATCGGCGTGAAGCCGAAATCGGTGACCTCCATCTCCCAGAGTGTCGCGCCCGGTTTGCTGTAGCCATCCGGGTTCTGCTCGGCGGGGATATCGGCATGGATGCTCAGCACGAAATAGAGAATCTGCCCCTCGATCCCATTACGCCATGATCCCCAGAAATGGAAATCACGGATAAAGCCGGTTTCCGTACAGAGGAAGTCATCGGCCAGCACCAGCGGCTGTGTCGCATTGACATCCCAGCCCGCCTCATCGGGAAGCTGTGGTTCGTGCATCTTGTAGGGATCACCCGGATTCCAACCGCAGGAACCACAATTAGCAGATTCGGATTCCCCTCCGACCCAAAAGTGAGGATAGCCTGGTACCGGTGCGCTCCAGATATCGTACCACTCATACCAGGCGCCGGCATAGAAAAACCAGTTGTCACAGGTGTCTGTCGCCTGGTCATCATACTGGACCGAGGGAATGCTCCCCGGATCGCCGGCCGTATATTCGATTCCGATGAAGAATGGCCCGTTGACACAGCAGCCAGCCGGGAAGGTGTAGGTCCCGACATTGGGATTCATGAAAGTGGCATCGGCTACCATCGGATAACGACAGAGCTCCTGGCCCGGCCCGGCGCAGGAGTCACCTGCAACAGCCATATCAAAGATGACGATATCCAGATTTGCGGAGCCCACCGACCAGAAATCGTAAAGCATGAAAGAGAAATCGGTGATCTCGAATGGATAGGCGGGGGCACCGCACTCCGTGACCGGATTAAAGTAGGTTACATTCAGCATCCCTGGTTCGAAGCCACCGAAGTAACTCGCGAAGGTGCCGTTGGCCTTTGTCATCGCACATGCGGCTCGCGACGAAGGTGCTTGTGCCGACTGCGAGTTTTCCACCGCAGTGGGACTTATTCTGGTGACACTGGCAACTGCAGGCAGGGCGACAATCGCCACCACCAACAGAGCCAGCAACACCGATAACGTACTCCTCCTCATAACTTTGCCTCCTCCTCCTCAAGAGGGTTGGGGAATATGGATACTCAACGAGATTATACCATAAACCTCGCACTGTTTTTCATGAACCGTCGATGCAGTATTTCGAATGGCAGCGACCTGCGCGGCCCTTTCGATGCTCACCGATAAATTATCGTTTGTGGAGTATTAAGTCAACAGCTAATTCCGATTTGTTCAGGGGATTTGAAACTGAGGCAAAGTAGATCGATTTCTTCGATCCTGTCAAGCAGCCAGGAAATCGCAAGTTTATAATCCTATAGGATTTCGCTTATTCGTCACACATTGGAGACTATTCTGCGTATTGCTTTGGAAGGCAACAAGACTATGATAACCAACAAGACAATCTACGGAGCTACCGCCTTGGTCTATATCGCGGTGCACAACACCGGCAAGTATATTGGCCTTTCGGAGATTGCGGAGAAACATCAGATTCCCCTGCGCTTTCTGGAGCAGGTATTCGCTCGTCTGAAGGGCGGCAGGCTGGTGACCGCCAGTCGGGGTGCGGGCGGCGGCTATGCCCTGGCGCGAACCGCAGAAAAAATCAGCCTCGCAGATATCATTTGCGCCTGCGAAGGTCGTACCGATCTCTGTCTGTCGAAGTCCAATGACGACGATAGCCATCCTGATAATCCAGTGGCGGACAACCTGTTGAAGTATGTTAACAAGGAACTGAAGCAACTTCAGGAGAACCTCAGCGCTACTTCGCTGCGAGACCTGATTCAGGCAGCCGGAGTCTCAGCGGAGATGTACTGGATTTAACCTGACCGGGGAGTTCAAGATGAAAATCGCCAAAGACATCACCGAGCTAATCGGCAATACGCCGATGGTTTTTCTCAATCGGGTGACTGAGGGGCTCGGCGCCCGCGTCGCTGTGAAGCTGGAATCCTTCAATCCCTGTTCTTCGGTCAAAGACCGCATCGGCATCTCGATGATCAGAGCTGCGGAAGCCGCAGGCAAGATCAACAGGAACACCGTGGTTATCGAGCCTACTTCCGGCAACACCGGGATTGCGCTGGCTTTTATCTGTTCGATCAAAGGCTACAAGTTGATCCTGACGATGCCGGACACGATGTCTCTGGAACGTCGCAGTCTGCTCAAGGCATTCGGAGCGGAACTGATCCTGACACCCGGCGCTGACGGGATGCCCGGCGCGGTTCAAAGAGCCGAAGAATTGGCTGCCGCCAACCAGAACTACTTCATGCCGCAGCAGTTTCAGAATCCGGCCAATCCAGGAATTCAC
>JBDRQZ010000535.1:0-3796 GCA_043826025.1 bacterium
GGCTGAATCAGTTTCAGCTTCAAGTTGATGTCATAGTATCCGGGAGTCGCTGTTGAGACGAACTCCACGTCGTCGACTTCGCAGTAGCCACAAGCGAAAACCTGGGTGCAGTGCCCTACAAAGATCATGAATGTCGCAAGAGCTACGATAACTCTCATTAACATACCACACGCTCCTCTTTTGGTTGCCGTCCCTTGTTTCTTCTGAAGCTCGAGCTTGATGTCTGTCCGCGGAGATGCTTCCATCTTGAAGATATGTCAGACCCACGTTCGCGTCGAGACTTAATACAGAATCTGCCCGCCGAGTGGTAGGTTGAAGGCCCGGTCACTCCCGGCAGTCTATGTCGGGAAGCCACTTAGACGACGGCTTGGGTGGGGGAAAAGCGGACGCAGCACGTTGCGCCCCTACTTCTCTCTATGGACGAATCATCTTACTGCAGCCGCGACCAGCGCGCGATATTCTCCTGCCGTGATTCCTCGCAGGATTCCTCAAACACCTCGATTGACTTGTCGCGATACCAGGGATTGACCGCATTACGACGCGCGTAATCGATATTGTCCTCGGTGTAGAAACTATCGATACAGGTCACCGGCTCGAACAACCGGAACGGTACCTGGAAGATGTACCCATCGCAGAACTGCTCCAGGGTGAAGTTCTCGTAGCCAAAGGAGTAAATGCTGCTCTTGCCGGGTAACTTGCCGAACGGTGTATCCTTCGTATTGAAACCAACATTCCAGCCATCGGGACCAAGAAACTCCATCAGGGCATCGATATAGCCATCGGCCGGATAGACATATGGCGCATCGTAGCCCTCGGCATTGATCCAGATGTTATGCAGGTAAATCGTAATCGCGCGTTTGCCAATTGCCTTGTAGACGAAATTACCGAATCGATCCTCGATGAAGCGTACGAATTCCCCATTGTTGACCACCGGCTGCCGGTACTCGGTGAAGGCGTGGTGGATGCCGCAATAGCACAGCGCTTTGTCGCCTTTGCCGATGACTTCATCCAGCACGACTCTTGCCCAATCCTCCTCGGTTTCGCCATGCCAAACCTTGCGCTGTACCTCCGGGTTGTCGCGGTCCTCTTGTGAGGTGACATACCACCACTCCGGTGAGTTGCCGAGCGCCAAAATCCGAAAGGGTCGCGTGCCCTCCACTCGATCATGGTTGTACTGCCAGGCGGCCTTGAAGATATCGACATACTCGGCGTAGCCCCAATGCACGAACTGCCGCAGGTCGATTGACTCCGCCAGTTTTTGATCATATTCCGCGCCCGCCAGCAGCGAATCGATGAGGGGTTGATCGACACGCCGTGCGAACTCAGTGCATAGTGTGTAGACGCCAATCTCCGGCAGCCGGGGAATCAGACGCTGCACCAGCAGCGGATCCTGTTTGGCGCGGTGCTGCTCACCCAGAATCACGATATCATGCTCCGCGAAGCGGCTGAGCACATAGTCCTCGGGCGACAGCCGCTGATCCTCAAGGTAGTTCGTCATTTCCAGCCGGAGAGCCTCGTCAAGTTCCGGCAACGGCAGTACCTCCTGAGCCAGACTTGAACTCGCGACCAACATTGCCGCGAGAATTAGGATGTCTGCAAAACGTCTGCGCATGCTCCCTCCTCTTCTGTAACCTGTAAAACTATGAACCTCATCGTCAAACTTGACATTTCAGGCACCTGTCATTAACTACTTAGCTTAGGAGACATTATCCATGGTTTCAGTTCGAAACAACAGAAGATACTCGACCGGTCGCCTAACGTCACCAACAATTGCGCTGCTCGCGGCGATTCTGGCCTTGGCGTCCCTCTCCTGTTCGCATGATGATGATCAGGATCTGAATGACGCCCAACTCCTGAGCGTCTGTATCGAATTCGAGGGTTGCGACAGCGCGCTTATCAACGATGCCCAGCGCGGCGGCGCACCTGCGGCGCTGGCGGGCAATGATCTCAACAAGGGTATCCCCCGCGCTTTCGGGCTTGAGCTCTGCTGGACTACTAACGCTCAAACCACTTTGGTCGCCACTCCAGCACTGCCAACCGCCAGCGATCTGATCCTCGAACTACGGACCCAACAGGGGGTGCTGCTCGCGACACTCGCCGATGCGGCCCTCGAGGCCGGCTATTGTCCCATCTGCCACGACTTTAGCGGCCTGGGAAACGGCGTCTATTCGGTCTACATGGAGGCCGGCACCTATCACATCGTGCGGCAATTCAAACGCACTCGCAACTAACCCCGGCCTGCTCAAAATACCCTCACATTTGTCTGATTTTCACTCCAGTGGGTCGACGCCGCAGCCGATCTAATCTTGAAAGAGTAAGAAATATGATTTGGTAGGGACGCTTGTATAAGATTGAAGTTCGCGATTTCGGTTTTCGCCTGACTTTCGGCGATATCATTAGTGCCACAGAAATGCATCGCTGGCTGCAGGAGTCCTTCGAGGCCCTGCCTGAACAATCGCGACCTTTTGCGGTCTTTGTCGATATGCGCACCCTGGTGCCTCTCGATCCCGATGCCCAGGCGATCATGCGCGACGGCCAGCGGCTCTACCAGCAGCGGGGCATGACCCGTTCGGTGGTCATCCTCAACAATCCGGTGACTACCGTGCAGTTCAAGCGGATCGCCCACGAGTCCGGCATCTATGAATGGGAGCGCTATATCGACGCTTCCAGCACGCCTGACTGGGAAGAGCGCGGGCTCGACTGGATTCTGAGAGCTATCAGTCCGGACCAGTCCCGCACGGCAGCCGCCAAGCCAAGCAGCTAAAAAACCGCTCCAGCTGACGCGGCAACGCCCGTCCCGACTCCTCATCTCCCCGATCGCTGCAGTTCAACCTCCTGAAACATTGCACTTTTTCCGATTAACACTATCTTGAGAGCCAATCTTTGGGTCCGACAATCGGAGGTCAACTATGCTAACTCATAAGTATCCCCTGGCGCTGCTACTGGTGCTGCTGTTGGTTGCTGCGGCGACCGCCCAGCCGCCGGTTCAGCTTACTGCGTACGATATCGATTTCCAGCTTGATGTGCCTAATGGCAGGATTCTCGTCGACGCCATAGTGCACGCCGAAAAGCAGGAGGGCGTCGAGCAGTTCATCCTGCTGCTCACCGAGCGCGCGGTGTTCGATACCATCGCTGCCGAGGCGGGTGGCAAATCCTATCTGATCAGTTCCGGCTACGTTGGCAAGGATTCCCTGCAGCTTAGTCTGCCTCCCGAGCTGAAAGCCGCGCGCCAATTAGCGTTGAGATTCAAGTACCATATCGAGATTCCCGACTGGGGCGGCAGCATGATGATGCTGGGTCGCGGGCACCGTTGGTACCCGATGATTATCGACCAAATCGCGACTGTGCATCTGAAGACCACAGCCTATACGACCTTCGAAATCTACTCGGCCGGCGATCTGCTCAATTTGAAGGTCGAGGGCGACTGGGAGTATCGCGAATATCAGACGAACATACCGGTGTTTAAGATCCCGCTGGTGATTTCACGTGCCGGCTTTCTGACCGAACAGACCGCGACTGCCGCCGGGATTGAGCTTCACCTGCTGACTTCTCAACCAGACTCAGTGCCGACGACGAGTGTATTGGATCAGGCCGGCAAACTACTTGACTATTACCAGAAAGCGCTTGGCCCCTATCCCCATCGCAGCCTGACCATGATTGAGGTCGGCGGCTTCCCCGGGATCGAAATCGGCAGCGGGCTGCTGTCGATTGGCAGAGCTGCGTTCGGGCCCTATGCTCAGGGCGAGTTCAGCAGCCTCTCCCTGGCAATCGCCAATCAATGGCTGGGCGCCGGCAT
>JBDRQZ010000536.1:0-3223 GCA_043826025.1 bacterium
ACCTACTTGCATCGGGGCAAGAAAGCCCTGCGCAGTGTGGTGGGCGACAAGTACCGGGCGGAGGAGTTGTTCTGATGCGCTGCCTCGATGTGCGACTGCGGCTGGAGAGCTACCTGAGCGGCAAGCTGGAAGTCGAGGAAACCGAAGTGGTGAACGGCCATCTGCTCGCCTGTCCGCCATGTCGGGAATATATGCTCAAGTGCGGTATGATCGAGCGGATCGAGCCCGGCCCCGAGAGTCTGCCAAGCCCCGGATTTTCTGATCGGGTTCTTGATGCCGTATCACCACGCTGGGCGTTGCGGCCACTGACCAAGCTGTTTATCGGTGTGAGCACGGCGGCTTTTCTATTTGCGCTGACGGTCTTTACTTACCTGCGGTATTATCTCAATCCTGACGATCTGGCGGAGATTCCTCGTGCTGAACTGCTGGGCTCACCGGCGCACTGGTTTGATAGCCTGAGCGGATTGGCAGCGACACCATTGCTGCGCTATGCGCTCTATGCCGGAGGCGCGGTATTGCTGGCGGTGGTCTTGATCGTCGTTGTCGATATGGGCAGCGGTTCTGCCGAACTGCCGAACGCTAAAGCTCGAAGTAGCGCTGCAGGTCGTTAATCAGTTTGCCCTGGACTTCGGAATTCGCATTCACCAGCGTATTGCCATGAAGCAGACCCTCGAAGATGTCGAGGTCGAGCACGCGGTCGACCACATCTGAAAGCAAGTAGCAGGATTCCAGCCCGTAAATATCTTTATCGCTCACGGCCAGGTAGAGCGGTCGATTTCCGTAGGCCTGGATCGTCGGTGCAATGCGCAGGGTCTTGCGCTCGAGCCCCGGCGAGATGATCGCAGCGTACTTGACACGCGGTTCATGCTCGGCCCAGAGAATGCCGGCGGAACCGCCCAACTCCGCGCCGATCATCGCGAATTTTGTCGTGTCGAGTCGAAAACCCCAATCGCGAATGGCCCGCCCCACCAGGATCGCGATATCATTGGGATAGGCCGCAAAGTCGCCATCATAAAACGCACCCTGAGAACGGTTCTTGTGCGTCCGCAGATTGTAAATGGATAGCCCATAACCGCGCAGGTCCATCGCCAGCGCCGCCATGCCGCGACTGGCCAGTTCCTGGGCGAATCCTTCCCAGGCGGCGTGCGAACTGCCTGCTTCGTGCAGCAGAACCACGAGCGGTGGTTTTGGGTACTTCTTCAGCTCGGGGAGATAGAGATAGCCAACCAGCTCAACGCTCGTGTCTGGCGCGTCAATAGTTACCTCTTCTTTTTCGACCGGCCTGTTCTTGGCCGCATCGGCAGACACCGCCGCCAGCAGCAGGGCGACAGAAAGGATGAATCCAACCAGTGCTGCTCGTTTACTCACTATTTCATTCCTCCAGTATTGCCATTTAGCAAGTTCATCATATTACTACCGTCTCATCGACCGGCAGTTCCCGCGAAAAACGCTCCGGTGAGAGGCGGGAGATATCGACGGTCAAAGGATCGCCTGAAATCAATTCCGCCATCACAATCCCGACCGCAGGCGCATGCATGAATCCATGCCCGGAAAACCCTACCGCCTGATAATAGCCAGTCAACTCCCTGACATTGCCGAGAATCGCGTGATGATCGGGAGTGACTGCATAGAGCCCTCCCCAGGAGGTCTTGATCTGTGCTTCTTCGAGACGGGGAATGCGTTCGAGGCCTTTCATCAAGATCGCGTCGGTGTAGTCGGGGTCGACCGACTCATCGTAACCGGCCGGGGTCGCAGGATCGGCCCAGCCCAGAAGCAGGCCACCAGATTCGCGGTGGGTGTAGAGTCCGGAAGTGATATCGACCACCATCGGGAATTTGTCATCGATCCAGTCGAGCGGCGCGGTGGTCACGATCTGCCGTTTTACCGGCTTCACCGGCAATTCCAGACCGGCCAGCTTGGCAATCTCAGCGGCATGTGGCCCCGCAGCATTCAGGATTCTGGAGGTAGCGAGCGTGCGCTTGCTGGTTTCCACACCGACGACTTTGCCATTCTCGATCAGGATTTTCTTGGCCTCGTGCTCCAGCAGGAACTCCACGCCCAGCCGTCTGGCGGCGGTGACATAACCCTGGGTGAACTGATGCGGGTCGCCGATGCCGTCACGTGGCGAGAAAGTCGCGCCCAGCAGATCGGAAACGTCCACCTCCGGCGCGAGCTTTTTGACTTCAGCAGGGCTCAGCCACTGCACCGGCTGACCGAGCTGCTGCCACATCGCAAACTGCTGCTTGAAGGCTTCGATTTGCTCTTCGCTGGTCAGCAAGAAGAGATAGCCGACCTGCTCGAACTGCGCATCAACATCAAGTTCCCGGGCGAAATTCTCGAATTTCTCCTCGGAAAGCATCGACATCCGAACATTGACCTCGGAGGCGAATTGCGCGCGGATGCCGCCGGCGCACTTGCCGGTGGCGCCGTTGCCGAGATACTGCTGGCGCTCCAGCACCGCGATCCGGCCGAACTTTCTCTCGGCCAGGTAATAGGCGGTCGCCGCGCCGATTATCCCACCACCGATTATGACGATATCGTAGTTGTCAGACATTTAGTCCTCTCCCACCTATAGCTCGTCCGATATTAAGCAGCAACTGCCCACAAGTCAAGCGGATAAGGGGGCAGGGGGATTCATTCGCGTGTGCGGCAGATGCCTGCGCTGGTCCCGTGTTTGAAACGGGATCTGACCTCTCAGGGTGCACGGCAGATGCCCTCTCCTGCCGTTTGGAAAATCAATATTGACAGATGCCGGGCGGCGCGTATGTTCAGTGCTGCGTGATGTCGTAGGTCGGGTTCCGAGCGGCGGGCTCAAGCGAGCCGGGAGAAACCCGACAATTGAGTGTCACCCTCGCGGAGGCGAGGGGCCACTCTTTGGATCAGAGAATGGATTCCCGCCTTTGCGGGAATGACATGGTTGGGCGCTCCACCACTTGCGGTGGGTGCCTGAAGGCAGAAATGTAGGTCGAAACCCTCGTGGTTTCGACAAAGATTGTAGGTCCGAACCCCTGGGTTCGGACATCCTCAAGCCGGCGTAACTCAGGTGGTAGAGTAGCTGATTTGTAATCAGCCTGTCGGGGGTTCGAATCCTCTCGCCGGCTCTTTTTGACCAACAATCTCAACCCACCGCAAGTGGTGCGGCCACCCTGGCTCTTTTTACCTCCGGAGGGTTTGGACAGATTGAAGGAACGTGAGCAACTGAATCTGGTCGGCACAGCCGGCG
>JBDRQZ010000537.1:0-4940 GCA_043826025.1 bacterium
CGGCAGATTCCCGATTTGATCTCGCTCGATCTGGTGATGCCGCGTAAGTCGGGCGCCAAGTTCTACCGCGAACTCTCGCGTGAGAAAAAATGGTCGAAGATTCCGATCATCATTGTCACCGGCCACGCGCAGGATGATCTGGGCAAAGCCGATCTACGGGAACTGACGATGTCCGGTCCGGGGGTCTACCTGGAAAAACCGGTGCGACCCGACAACTACATTGCCGCAGTGAAGAAGATCCTCGGGATGGAAAACGGAGCTGAATCGGGACCGACAGCCGACCGCTCAAAGTTGCAGCATGATGTCAAGAACCTGATCGAGACTGCCGACGCCGAGACTCTGGCGAAACTCAAGGAGTTTCTCAAGAGCGGCGGCAACAAGTAACGCGAGTTGTGTGACAAGGAGATAGCAAAATGGCTAGCAAGAAAATCCTCGTCGTGGATGATGAACCCGACGTGGTCAAATGGTTGACGGTGCTCTTCGAGAACAATGGTTTCGAAGTGCAGTCCGCGATGGATGGCGCAGCCGGCTATACCAAAGCTGAAGCCGATCCGCCTGACTTGATTACTCTCGACATCAGCATGAATGGCGAATCCGGGGTCAAGATGTACAAGAAGCTGCTGGAAAATGCGAAGACGGCGAGCATCCCGGTAATCATGCTGACCGGCGCATCGCCGCAACTGGACAACTTCCTCTCGCGCATGCGGCACTCGAAGAAACCGGCGGCCTTCATGGAGAAACCGGTGACCGACACCGAACTGCTCGCCAAGGTCGCGGAGTTGATCGGCTAGTGTAGTCCGCCTTAGGGACTGTTTGGTGTTGCCTGGTCGGACCGGCGCGCACCGCTCAATTCATAGTCAGAGCAGGTGTGACAGATGCGCCGGGCCAGAATCTCGAGCGAATTTGTCACTCGCATTTTCCTGGAGACGACCGTAACATGAATAGGTTGTGAAGAGCTCACAGACATATCTGAAGGTGCTGCGGGTCGCCATCCCGCTGTTAGTGGTTTTCACGTTGTGTGTCCTCGTGGCGCACCAGCATGACTCGCACCACAAGGACGGCCCCTGCGTTCTCTGTCTATTCGTAACCTCGCTCGACCTGCCCGCAACCGGCATTCAGATCAGCGCAATCTCGCTGGTGATAGTTCTCCTGCTGCCGCTCATCAGTTCCCAGATGACGGGATCGGCAACACCGCGCAACTTTCTCGAGCGCGCCCCGCCAACTCTCGCCTAAGCCCACTTAATCAGAGTCTCTAAAATACCTGCTCTCCCAGTCGGGAAGGCAGGATCAATTGTGTTCGCAGGAGGACTTATGTATAAATGGACTCTCATAGTCCTTGTTGTCGGTGCGCTGTTCGCAAACAGCGGCAACGCCCAGACGACTTTGAACCCGGACATCTCGCTCTTAGGTCAGATCAGCGCCTTTACCCACAATGACGGCGACCGACCGCTTGAGCGCAACAAATTCAATCTGACCTCGCCGAATATGGAATTGATAGCGACCGGCTACCTGAATCCCTACGCCCGCGCCACTGGTGTGCTATCCTGGGAGGGGGAGAACAACGCGGAAGTCGAAGAGCTGTACGCGACGGTTGAACGCGGTTTGCCCCTGGGCGCAAACCTGCGCGTCGGCAAATCTCTGCTGGAGTTCGGCCGTCTGAACCCAACTCACGCCCATGCCTATTCATTCATCAAGAGACCGCTGCCCCACGAGGCTCTTTTCGGCGATGAAGGGCTGAACGACATGGCTATCAGAGGCAGCTTCCTGCTGCCCACCGGCAATGCCTACACGGAATTGATGGTGGGCCTGCTCAAGGGGGATATCTTTGCCCCAAATGAACAGGCTCAGGAAAGCGATGTTGCAGAGGAGGAGGCAGGCGAAGAGACAGAGTCGCGTCCTGATCTTGGATTTTTCGGCCGCCTGGCGACCTCTTTTGCAGTCAGCGAATCGGCTGAGTTGGCTCTGGGTGGGTCAGTGCTCAACGCGGTGCACGGCTTCGCCCCTGATGCTGAGGATGAAACAGTGGGAAACCCGGAGCAACTGCGCAGTTGGTTGATAGGTGGCGATCTGAAATACAAGTATCGCCCCGACCGCTACACCACGCTCCAGATAGAGGCTGAAGGGATTGTCCGTATCGACGGGCAGGGCACCGGCAACAGCAACTCAACTTCTTCTGGAGCCTACGGCTATCTTGACTATCGCTTCCACCAGCGTTACAACTTCGGTGGCATCGTCGAATGGGTACGGATCGAGACGCCAACCGAATCGGAAACAGCGACCACTCAAACCGACACCTGGCGGCTGGGACTTTTTGTCGGCTGGGCGCCTATCGAAGAGACCAGCCTGTTGAGGCTGGTCGGCCACTGGACCGAGCCTGAAAACAGTGACGGCTATTGGGAACTGACGCTGCAGTTTGTCTTTTCGCTTGGCCCCCACCAACCACACAACTTCTAGGAGTGGATCATGAAAGTAATCAGTCTGATATTGACCGCAGCCCTGCTGCTCCTGCCGGCGGCTCTTACGGCAGCCGTGAAAGTTGTGACTTCGACCACCGATCTGGCCTATTTCGCCGAGCAAGTCGGCGGTGACTTGGTCGAGGTCAGCAGTATCGCATCGGCCAAAGCGGATCTGCACTATATCGAAACCCGCCCCAGCTATATGGTGAAGCTGAAGAACGCCGACCTGGCTCTGGAAGTCGGCTTAGAGCTTGACATGTGGATGGATCGCATCATCGACGGCTCCCACAATGCTCATCTCAAGAAGATCTACTGCTCGGAATATATCGAACCGCTGAAGGTGCCGAAATTCAAGGCCGACGCCTCCCACGGCGATCTGCACCGCTTTGGCAATCCACATTACTGGCTTAGTCCCGACAATGTCGCGCCAATCACGCAGGCGATCCTGGAAGGTCTTTCCTCTGTCGATCCCGAGCACGCGGAGACCTATTCAGCCAACCGCCAGAAGTTCCTGACCGACCTGGATGCGCAGTTGCCTGCAATCAGGGAACTCGCGGCGCCGTTGCGGGGCAAGGAGATGATTACCTATCACAATTCCTGGCCCTATTTCGCGCAGTATTTCGGCATTGAGCTGCCGGGGTTTGTGGAGAAATATCCCGGCGTCGCACCATCGCCGGCGCAAGTCTCCGCGGTGGTCGACCTGGTAAAAGAGCGCGGGATAACCCTGATCGTTATGGAGCCATACTTCGACCAGCGCATTCCGGCCAAGATTGCCTCGCTGACCGGCGCCCATGTGGTGGTGCTCTATCCCTCCATCGGCGGCCGGCAGCCGGGCGAAACTTATATAGAGTGGCTGCGCGGCAACATTCAGTCACTGCTTGAGGTGGTCGGATGAGCGATATGATTGAATTCCTTCTCTGGCCCTTCCTGATCTGTGTGGTTCTGGTTGGGATTCATGTCTACTTTGGCTTGCATGTCATAAAGCGCGGCATAATCTTCGTCGATCTCTCGCTTGCGCAGATTGCCGCGCTTGGCAGCACCCTGGCTTTCCTGGTCGGTTTCGAGCTAAACAGTGACGTTGCCTATTTTTTCTCGCTCGGCTTCGCCATCTTTGGGGCGGGAGTCTTTGCGCTGACCCGCAAAGTCAAGGGCAAAGTGCCACAGGAGGCAATCATCGGCATCGCCTACGCGGTGAGTTCGGCAGCCGCCATCATGGCTGTAAGCCACGCGCCGGAGGGTGCCGAACACATCAAGTATCTACTAATCGGCAGCATTCTGACCGTGACGCCGGCCATCGTTCTCAAAACAGCGATAGTCTATGCCCTAGTGGGGCTATTTCACTTCATCTTCTTCAAGAAGTTCTCAGCGCTGACTTTCAACGGCAGGCATGAGCTCAAATATGCCCTGCTCTGGGACTTTCTCTTCTACACTTCATTCGGGATTGTCGTCACGAGCTCAGTCAAAATCTGTGGCGTGCTGCTAGTCTTCATCTTTCTGGTAGTGCCTTCGGTGTTTGCTGCCTTGGTCACCTCGGGAATTACTCGCCATCTTAGTCTTGGCTGGCTGTTCGGCCTGATCGGCTCGGCGGTGGGACTCGTTCTTTCTTTTGTACTGGACACGCCGCCGGGCGCCACCATTGTCTGCGTGTTCGGAGCGATGTTGCTGCTGTTCGCCGGAGTACGGAAGGTGGTTCTGGCAGTGAAGTGAGGAGGCGTTGACATAGGTGTGTTCCGGTGCAGATGGTAGGAATCCTGCGCCACTGGCAAGCTGCCGCGACGATCGCCGACCCTGATGTTCGAGGCCGTCTCAAACGGCGGTATGAAGAGGAGTATGGCCGGGATCCATGCCGCATCGCGGTCAGCAGAAGTTTATGGGCACGCTTCGCAGGGTACCGGTCCGTCAGCAAAAATGTATTGGATCAAGTAGACGGCATCGGTGATATTTGCCGACTCGTCGCAGTTGGCATCGCCGGCCTCCAGCGGGTTCGGTGCCGGCCCATCATTGAAAATGTATTGGATCAGGTAAATCGCATCAGTGATATTGGCGACCAAGTCGCCATTTGCATCGCCACAGATGAGAGGCGTACATGAGTTTGCCGCCGCAAATGTCGGGGTCATCGTGGCGAAGGAGCCGGAACCATCCGGGCAACGACCCATGCTGACATCCACCTCCTGGGCGCCGAAATTGATCGCATCGATCACCGTCAGGTCGGCTTCCGCGAGCACGACATCCTCTCCCGAGGCGGAGAGCTTAAAATTCGCGTGCAGTCCCACCTGCTCCTCATCCTCGTCAGCCCAGACGATCAGGTAGCCGCCGGCTGCAATTGAGGTGTCCGGGAAGGTCCACTTGCCGACATTGTCGGTTTTGTCGGAGAGATGCAAACCATTCAGAGAGACTTCAGAGGCGGTAGGATTATGAAGCTCAATCCAATCATCGTATTCGCCATCCTGGTCCTGCTGCGTCGTCTCGTTATCAGCCAGGAAT
>JBDRQZ010000538.1:0-5505 GCA_043826025.1 bacterium
CATTGACCCGAACCTGCCAGGCCAACTCCGGGTCGGGCAAAGTCTGGGCCTGAGGCGAGGTCGGCAATAACCTGCGTACCTCTTCGCTGTCCAGCGCCGGATGGAAATAGAACTCGTTGACACCCGGCGGCAAATCGGCAATCAGCTTCTCCAGGTAACGCTCTTTCGCGGAGACGGTTTCAAAAGCATAGAGCGGAATATAGACCAGATTGTCGGGAAAATGTAGACCACGCGTGTGCGCCCGATTCAGCCACTCGGCGTCCAGGCCAAGCTCTCGCAGCAAGGTTGTCGAACCGGCGCGTGGCGGCAACCGGTAGCGGGCGGCCAACGCGAAGTAGAGATCGATGAACTTCTCATTGAGCTGCAGAGTGCCCTCGTGGCTGTCGAGATGGGTGATCTCCAGACCGTCAGCCAACGCCTTGTCAATCTGCGCCAGTGCTTCACGCTCGATTTCGTCAGACTGCGCTCTCGTGACGAAGCCCTCGACCTCGAGCGAGAGAAAGCCCGATTCATCGGTCAATGACGAAAACTCAGCGGCCGGCGAAACCGGCCTGATCGGCGCCACCGTGAAGTCGGAGTTGAAGGTGAGATGGAGACCGCAGGCAATGTTGAATCTCTGAGCGGCACGAGTCGCCGCATGCGCAGCGGCGCCTGGCACCAATAGCGAGGTCGAGGTGATGCGCTCCGCTCTGGCAAGCTCGACTATCGCCTCATTGACAGAGTCGCACAAGCCGAAATCATCGGCGCCGATAATCGCCAGTTTGGTCTCGCGCTCATAGCCCAGATGCTCGGCCAGAGTCGCCGTGCGCGCCTGGTATAGATATGGTTGTGCTGGTGCGAAAAGCTGCATCGGAGGTAGATACAGCATCAGCAGCGGCAAGGCAAATCATTCCTTGAGTCGGGGAATTGGGCAGAAAAAAAATGGGAGTGGTGGAGGGGGGATACCCGATCGTTACGATCGGGCGACTGATCAAGCAGCCGTCACCACTCCCACAATCTCTAACAACTCGCAGGCAGATACCTGCGTTTCACTTTGAAGCAAATAGTATGCCGCGAAGCGAATGCCGGCGGGTGGAGCAATGTCGGTTGACTGCGAGTCGGTCAACTAAATGGGCAGAAGTGCATTAGGACCAGACAAGAATAGTCCGAGATATGGTTGGCGAATCCACTCGTGCGAGCGATCACGGTACGTTGTGCAATCCTTTTCACATTATCCGCGAGTCGATCCGCCGGCTCCAGCTCAATCAGAGCAGCCTGTTGGCACCTCACCATCATTGAAGACATACTCGACCAAAAAGACCGCGTCGGTAATGTTGGCGGTACCATCTCCGTTCGCGTCGCCGGCAACCGGGTTTACCGGCGCCGGGCCACTGCTGAAGATGTATTGAACCAGATAAACCGCATCGGTAATGTTGCCTACGCCATCGCCATTGGCGTCGCCGCGTGGCACGAAGCAAGCCGGATACTTGCCGATCGCCGTAGGACCATCGCCGGTGGGGTAGTTGGAAAGCACCTGGCCGCTGGAATCAATCTCGACCAAAATGTCATCCTGAAAGCAACAGACTACCACGCTGCTGTCGCTGACGGTCGCAACATTGACTACGCCACTGCTGGCATGAAGCGGGTTTGTTGGACCGTGTCGGAGTTGCCAGGCGATCAGATCGACCGTGTAAACCAAACCGCCGTTGCCTTTGTCAGTGCTCGCTGCGTTGAGGGCGTTTGGATTGAGCCAGCCGGGCATGGCGCTCGATTTCGTCCAGCCGCCGGCACCGAGGAAGGCGAGGCCCTCGACGGTAGTAGTGATCGCAGCCGGTTGACCACCGACCGCAAGACTGTCGATAAGTTGATCGCTGGTCGGATCGATACGATACATCATGCCAAAGACATCCCAGTAGTTGCCGGTGCAGACTACATAGAGGTAGCCATCCTGACCGAGCGTGATGTCCTGTGGGTTGAGATTGACCCCGAGGCGAGCGATGGTTGAGTTGGCGTCGAGATCGAAGACCTCTATCTTGCCGGGATGATATTGGTAGAGGTCATCAAAACAACTCATCGTGATGTAGGCTTTGCGTCCCACAATCACGATCGACTGCGGATGATTGATGTTTTCTGCTGGTAAACCGATCGGATATTCGCCGATTACTGCAGGCGCCGACACATCAACCAGAGAAATTGTCGAGGTCAGCCAGTTGGTGATCACCAGCGTGTCGCTGCCCAGCCACGCACCGCTCCAGGGATTGCGGTTGTTGCCCAACCAGAGGCTACCCGCCGGGGACATCGTAGGCAGCTCATAGAAGAATAGATCATTGCCGCCTGAATTGATGGCTACTCCCAGATCGCCGTCAACCAGAAAGTCATTGGGGGTCAGCCCCAGCGTCGCGACATTGTGATCTATTGTTGCTGCGTCGAGGTCGACCCGGTCCGCGGTCTCGCCCAGGCCGTTGATGACGATCAATTCGCGAGCGGCTGCCTGAGTACAGAGTGCTGCCGCAAGCAAGGCGATCACAAATATTCTATTCATGAATCTCTCCTTAAAGGATCAGATCAAATCTCCACCGTGAAACTTAACCGCACCCGGCTCGGCGGCATCGGCAGGCGTTCCAAGAGCTCATACTGCTTGTCTGCCAGGTTAAGCAGTTCCAGCCTCAGTGTTTGCTTTGCTTTGAAGAGCTCCAGCGCCAATTCGATAGTCAGATCATGCAATACATATGAGGGCAACCACTTGGTGTTGGCCTCACGCAGGTAGCGCTTGCCGGTGAGACTGTAAGCGTAGGAAAGCTGCAACCGCCAGACCCGCATCTGCAAATCGAGCCGATCGAGACGATCAGGCAGGAATGGCGCCCACAGATCGTAGTAGCCATCGCCGGTCGTCTTGTTGAGCGCAGTCTGAGTCGTGCGAGAGTAGCGCAGACGTAAGCGGTTTTCGGGACCAGCCACCGACACCGAACTTTCATTGCCCCGGCTTTCCACGCGGCCGATGTTGACTGGCTGATATTTTCCATCAAACCGTGGTCGCCAGGTAATCTGATCGACGACCTCACGCTCAAACCAGATAGTACGTGCTTCCACCGTCAGCGGCGCGCCAATCTCAAAGTGTGCGCCCCATTCGCGACTGATCGCGCTCTCCGGGCGCAGGGCAGCGTTCCCCAAAGAGAACACGCTCTCCTGCCAGAAGAGCGCGTCAAGGGGCGGATAGCGGTAAGATTCACCGTAGCTGGCTTCGAGCCCAAGGGTGAAAGCGGCCTGCCAGTCAATGGTGACACCGGCATATGGTGAGGTGAAGGTCTTGTCGTCGAGTCGGTCAATACGGTAACGGGCGTCGAGCGATGTCATCATTCGGCCAACCGGCCGCGAGAGAGCTGCGGACCCATACAGCGATTGGGTAGCGCGGCTCACAGTCGGCAGCAGTGGCTCCTGACGCAGCAGATTGTCGACAAAGAAAGTCTCAGCCAGCACTCGGCCGCCGAATTCGAGCAGCACTGTGTTGTGCAGTTGTCGCCGCCACTGCGCCTCAAGCTCACGTGCTACCTGAAGATAACGAGTGTCGTAGCTTGCATAGGGCTCATCGCTATGAAATGCCTGACTAAGCTGCCGCAGTGCAGCACGCAAATTCAGACTGGAGGTCGCACAATCGAGGGAGTAGATCTGGCCGCTGCGTTGCGCTCCGGCGGTTGGACTCTCCTGCAATACCGCACCCGGGATACCGAGATGGCGACCATAGTAGTAGATCGAGAAGCTGAGCGGCCTGACATCGCGATGTCTGAATGTCAGGCGACCACTCGAACTGCGAGCGAAGTTGTTCGCGCGGGGCAAGTCCCCCAGGTAGGGATGAGTGTATTCATAGTCATTCTCCGACTCGGCATAATCGAGACCGGCCGCCAGCGCGATGCCAGCCGGCAACCCGCCACTCCAGTGCAAGCCATAGCGGTGATCTGAGTAGCTGCCGTGAGAAACGCGGAAATCAGCTTCTGCAGTAGTCAAAGTGCTAAGCTGGCGCGAGATCAGATTGATCGCGCCGCCATGAGCATTGGGGCCGAAACGCGCGGCGGCAGAAGTGGTGTAGATGTCGATCCGTTCCAGAGTCGCGGTTGGGAACTGCGCCAGATCGACCGCGCCACCATCGGGATTGAGCGGCTGACCGTCGAGCAGCACCAGCACTCCTTCCGGCAGCGCCCCGCGCAATGTGGCATACTCCGCGCGGCCGTCGCTCTGCGTGTAAACCCCCTGCTCGCGCAGAAAACCGCCAACATCGCCGCTCTGGCCGGCTGCGAGTTGGGCGCGATCAAAGCCCCGAATCCCAGCGCCCCGGCTGTGACTGGCCCAGACCTCTTGCGGTGCGCCGGTCAGGACCAGCGGCACCAGCCTAAACTCAACCTCGCGCTGATCACCCTCGCGACACAACAGAGGCTCACTTTGGCTCGCTTGATGGAAGGTTGAAGTCACCTGCAACGAGAGAGTGCCGGGGGCCAGACGCGTGATTCGGAAACGCCCGCCGGGATCGGTGAGCGCGCTGACACCATCGGGACTAGCGGTGACAATCGCGCCACCGACCGGTTCCCCGGTGAGCGAATCGGTCACCCGGCCGCTGATCGTCACAAAATCCTGCCCAAAGACAGTTGTGGCGAATAGTAGAGTGCCGAAGAAAAACGCCCAGATAAATTTCCGCATGATCACATCCGCGAAAACTCCCGGGCGGGTCACGAAAAAACCGACCACGCGCGTTGGCAATCAGTCGGTCAAGCTCCAAGCTCTTCCCGTACCCGCGCAGGAATGATTTGCTCGATTGGCTTTCGGCAGGTCTCCTGACTTGACAGCTTCAGACCTACTCTCCCGCGCCTTCCCAGGGCCGTTAGTCAATCCTGTGCCCGGCAGATGCCCTCATCTGCCGCAACGGACCAGCCCCAGTGGCGAGGTGGGGATTTCGTAGCTGCTCACAGTAGCGGGACTGTGTGGGACTCTCACCCACTTCCCTATTGAGCTTAAAGCAGCACCGAAAGCCGGTATTCAAATGTCACAGACAATATGAAGGATGTTCAACGCGTTTGTCAAGCGAGAACATCAGGAAAGCGCCGCGCTATTCCTTCTCGGTCTCCTCCATTACCTTGCGCACCAAAATCACGGTGTTGTAGTCCGGCTCGGCGGCGAATTCAGTCGGCCGCTTATCGGTGTCGGACCACCTGATTTCGATTCTGTCGGCGTTGAGGAAGCGCAGAATACCATGAGTCGTGGTCCACTCAGAGCCGGGCGCGCCGCACTCGCCAAGACAGATATCTATCGCGAAAGGCTGCTGCGTATTGTCAAAGAGGTACTTCCCTTCCATCCCCGCCCGCACACTGTCCTTGTGCATCTCCATCTTGCTGAAGCTGCCATCTTCGTTAAGTGTGAGTTCGCCCTCAAGAACGTTCTCGCTCTTCACGACGGTCCAGACGCCGACAATCGACGGCGGCTCGGCAATAGCGACCCTTCCCGAATCGGTTACAACTACGGGAGCAACTTCTTCAGTCG
>JBDRQZ010000539.1:0-3170 GCA_043826025.1 bacterium
CCGCATTGCTGAACTCGAGGAAGAGCTAAAGAAGGCCAGGCACGCCGTAAGAAGGGTGGTGGAGTATATGAGGCTCGATCCTGATAGTCCGGGGCGCGTCTCCTGGGCCCCCCCGTGGCGAGATGTAGTGGAGGCGTACAAGGATCTGAGGGCGACGCTGCGATAATGGCGGCGTTCCCGCTTTACTGCTGCTCTCCGCACCTGGTGAGCGCGATACCGGACGGGCTGATAATATTCGGGAAATTCCGGCGCACGACGGCGGAAATCGAACGGCTGCTTCGTTTACCTCGGGAAGCGGTGAAAACGGCTAGACTTTCTGATGCGGAGTGCTTATACTTATCCATGGACCCTGTAGATACACACCGGAGTTTTTTTTCGCCATTTCAGAGCGTCGAAAGCCTATAGCTTCGGTGAGCTACGGGGTCCACTTTCGGCGCTCTTTTATTTCACACACATTCACACGGAGGAACTGCATGGATGAAATGATGGAGTATATCGACCGACAGCGGGAATGGTCGATCCGAACATTTGGACCAGGGAGGCGGACGGTAGGGATATGCAAGCACATCCGGAAGGAGATAAAAGAAGTGCTTGCGGAACCCGAAAGCCTGGAGGAGTGGGTAGACATTATTATTCTCGCCATTGATGGCGCGTGGCGGGCTGGTTATATGCCGGAGGCAATTATCGCTGGTCTCCAGGCCAAGCAGACAATCAATATCTTTAACAGGCAGTGGCCTCCGGTTGAGGCCGAAGATATGCCCACCGAACATATAAGGGAGGACTGCCTTGAAACGTGATTATGATATGTTCCTGGCGAAAAAGACGCACACGGGCGCAAATTACGGATTCGACCCTGTGTGGATGCCCGACGATCTGTTTGATTTCCAGGAGACTCTCGTCGAGTGGGCTACCCGGAAAGGGAGGTCCGCAATCTTCGCGGATTGCGGCATGGGCAAAACGCCCATTCAGTTGACGTGGGCCGAGAACGTCGCCCGGTATACCGGAAAGAGGGTATTGATATTGACTCCACTGGCCGTGACGTTCCAGACTGTGAAAGAGGGCGAAAAGTTCGGTGTTGAAGTAGTTCGGAGAGATGAAGGCATCCAGCCATCCGACCGCATCGTGGTGACCAATTACGAACGGTTGCATTATTTCAATACGGACGATTTCATCGGGGTGGTGTGCGATGAGTCTAGTTGCTTGAAAAACTACTCAGGCAAGATGCGCAAGATGATCACCGAATTTATGCGCACCCGCCCGTATCGACTGCTCTGCACGGCCACGGCAGCTCCGAACGATTATATCGAGTTGGGAACATCAAGCGAGGCCCTGGGAGAGATGGGCAACGCCGATATGCTGTCTATGTTTTTCAAGCGCGATCAATCTTTTACCCGTATTGCGAATCGTGGGGGCCAGGGGTGGCATCTGCGCGGATACGCTGAGTCGGACTTCTGGCGGTGGATCTGCTCTTGGGCGCGGGCGCTTAGAAAGCCGTCTGATATGGGGTTTGAGGACGGCGCTTTTAAATTGCCGCCTTTGCAGACTCGCCATCACGTTGTCGAGGCTATGGAGTTGCGTGACGGGTATCTGTTTGAATTGCCTGCGGTAGGGCTACAGGAGCAGCGGGAGGACTTGAGGCGCACAATCGGGGAACGGTGTGATATGGTGGCGTCGTTAATAAACTCGCACGACAAGCCTGCGGTGGCCTGGTGCAACCTGAACAAAGAGGGCAACCTGCTTGCAAAGGCGATCAATGGCGCTGTTGAGGTTTCAGGATCGGATAGCGTTGAGCACAAAGAGGAAACGTTTCGAGGGTTTGTCAATGGCGATATACGGGTGCTGGTCACGAAACCGGCGATAGGCGGGTTCGGCCTCAACCTCCAACACTGCGCCCATATGAGTTTTTTCCCGTCGCACAGCTACGAACAATACTACCAGGCCGTGCGGCGCTGCTGGCGGTTCGGGCAAAAGAACCCCGTTGTGGTGGATATGATTACCACCAAAGGGCAGGACAATGTTCTGTATAACCTGGAGAGGAAAGCGGAAGCGGCAAATAAGATGTTCGACAAGCTCGTGCAGATGATGTGGCGCGAGATGAGGATCGAGAAAACGAATACATACACCAAAAACGTGGAGGTTCCAGAATGGCTGTCAAGTCCCAAGAAATCGCAGAGCACTATGCCCTCTACAACGGCGACTGCATAGAGGTGATGGGCAATATTCCGGATGGCATCGTAGATATGTCCATCTACTCGCCTCCGTTTTGCGGCCTCTACAACTACTCCAGCAACGAGCGCGATCTGTCCAACTGCCGAAGCTACGAGGAGTTTTTTGAGCATTACGGCTTCGTTATCCAGGAGATTCATCGGCTGACAAAACCTGGCCGGATCTCTGCTGTGCATTGTATGGATGTGCCGAGAGCGGGGGCGAATTTGGGCGGAGGACTGACCGACTTTCCGGGTGATATTATTCGCCTGCACGAGAAGCTCGGCTTCCGTTACACGGCCCGTTATCACATCTGGAAAGAGCCGCTTGGCGTGCGGAACAGGACTATGGCGAAAGGGCTGGCGCACGCTCAGGTCGTGGCGGACTCAACGCTTTGCGATGTGGCATCTGCCGACTATTTATTGATGTTCAGAAGGGAGGGCGAAAACACCGTCCCGGTGGAACACCCGAGCGGGTTGAAGACATATGCGGGCGCTCGTGAAATGCCTCAAGATGTTGCAGGGTATCGGGATCACAAGGGGAAACAAACTGAAAACCGTTATAGCCATTGGATCTGGCGTCAATATGCCTCAGCTTTCTGGGACGACGTTCGGATCAAGCGAGTATTGCCCTACAAGGAAAGCCGGGACGTAGACGACGAGCGCCACGTCCACCCTCTGCAACTGGATGTGATCGAGCGGGCTTGTGTGTTGTGGAGCAACCCCGGCGAGATCGTTTTGACGCCGTTTATGGGTGTCGGGTCGGAATGCTATGGGGCCGCCCTGAACGGCAGGAGGGCGATTGGTATCGAACTGAAAACATCCTACTACCGGCAGGCGGTTCGGAATATGGCTTCTGTAGAGCACAAAGAAGAGCAGGAGTCGCTATTTTCTGTTCCTCTTGCGGACAGAATCCAGGTAGGAGCGTAGGATCGTGGCCCGGCCCGGGCGCCGCTTGCCTCCGTG
>JBDRQZ010000540.1:0-3457 GCA_043826025.1 bacterium
CCCACCGGCCGCGGCAGCGTCATGGAAGCTGATTTCCTCCCAGTCTCCCTGACCGACATCGCCGATGTAGAGGTCGCCCGTGGCGCGGTCGAAACTGTTACGCCAGGGATTGCGGAGACCATAGTCCCAGACCTCATCCGCGCCCGGATCGAGCAGGAAGGGGTTGTCACCGGGAATCGCATAAGGGCTGCCACCATCGACATCGAGTCGCAGAATGGTGCCCAGCGTAGTGGTCGAATCCTGTCCATTGTTGTTGGGGTCGCCGGCCGAACCGCCGTCGCCTGCGGAAATATAGAGATAGCCATCATTCGGGCCGAACGCGATCCAGCCGCCATTGTGGTTGGCGAAGGGCTGGTCGATGAAAAGAATGTCAAAAGCGCTGCCCGCATCGGCGATATTGGGATCGCCCGAGACCTGATAGCGCACCACCCGCGTGTCACCGTTGGTGTCAGTGTAGTCGAGGTAAAAGTAGCCGTTATTCTCATAGTCGGGATGGAACGCCAGACCCAGTAAACCCTGCTCATTGCCGCCCGTGAGTTCAGAGCTGATATCAAGAAATGGTGTGTTGTAAGTAGAATCGCCCAGGATGTCGTAGATCTTAATCAGGCCGGTATGTTGCTCCAGCACGAAGAAACGCTGATAATCTTCCGGCGGCGAGGTCGCAAATACGGGACGATCAAAACCGCTTTCGGCCAGTGTCGTACTCAAGGGCGGCACTGCCGGCGGCTGGAAGAACAGGGTGTCCTTCATGGTCGCGGCATGAATCGTACAGTGATAGGGGAAGGGCCCGAAGCCATCCGCTTCATCGAAGACAATCTGGAATGTCTGCCCTACCGTGCTCATCGTGCCTGAGTCCCAGGTCTTGGGAGCTCCGATATCGGAGGTCGAAGTGTGGAAGCCTGCCTGGAGGGTCCAGCGCACGGTGTCGCCGGGGGAGACGACCGTGTTGGGAGGGGTGAAAGCGAAATTGACAATGTCAATGTCGTGGATCGTGGCGTGGGCGATATCCGCTGTCAGCCAGCAGACGGCGAATAACGCCAGAAGCACCGCGATGCTTGTCTGGGGGCGGTTCATTTTCTCTCTCCTTGCTCGCTCATGCTCGTTTTGGTCGCGCAAAACTCGCAAACTCTGGTTTCCTGTCGGAGAAGTCTCTCACGTCAGAGACCGTCACATGAAGACTTTGTGAATCTAACAAGTCTACGTTCGGCAATTCAGGAACGTTTGGCAATGCGGTCGGGATTTTGTGAGGAAAATTCGGCGGGCGGCGGTGCTTAAGGCTTGAACTTCTCCGGCAACGGTTCCGCATCGGCCGGCATAACAAACAGTGAATCGGGAATCGGAATATTGACGGCAATCGAGTCGAAGGTAATCAGCAATTCCCCCTCCGCCCCCTCGGTATTGAGCTTGTGAAAAATGACCAGATTGCCGACCGGTCGGTACTTTGAGAACAGCACAGAGCCGGTGCGGCTCTCCTGCTTGAGCAAAAAGTGGTCTTTGTCGTCGAAATAGCAGAAGCTGGTATCGGCCTCGGCGGTGACTACCTGAATCTTGTGCGACTTCTTGCCCTTAACGAACGTCTCACCCAGATAGGTCAGCTTCATGCCGCGCTTACGATAATCGAGCAGCGGGAAGAAATCGGCCTGCTGTTGAGCGCTAAGCTTCAGATCGCCGTCCAGGAAAAAGGTGCCCAAAGGAGTGGACTGCCAGGCGTTGTTGCCATCGGTGCCGCCCGAACTGAATATCTGGCCCTCCATGAGCAACTCATTGTAGGCCTTGTTTGGTGGCTTGATGTAGAGCCGCACCTCGAGCGGCAGCGACTGCGTGTAGGTGGTACCGCTCAGAAAGAGCGATTTAACTCTGAGCAGGTTTTCTTCGCCGCCGATGCTCTCGAAATATGCCGCAATCACGCTCTCTGCGGTCGGCTGTGCGATTGCCACCTGCGCCTGCGTAGCGAGACCAAGCAGCAGCGCGGCCATTATGATTTTCATGATCTCTCCCGGCGGTATCGGTTTGCCTGCTCTACATCATGCTATATTCTTACTTCTTCTACGGCAAGTCCTATTACAGGCTTGCATTTTTTTGTTGCGTTCCGCCGGATCGCCCCGCAAACTTCAATCGTATAGGTAAGAAACCAGTTGAATCGTCGTGCACTATTAATATGGAGGTTGCATGAGGACAAAAGCGATAATGTTAACTCTGGCGTTGATCCTGCTCTGCGCCGCTGATGCCTCGGCTTTTCGCTTCGGGGTTGGCGGTTTCGCCGGGTTGAATTTCCCGGTCGCTCAGGATGACGCCAAAATGGGGACGGTGTTCGGCGCCAAAGCGCGCGTGCCCCTGATCCCCTTTGTCGGTCTCGAACCGAACTTCACCTACCTGAAGAACGGCGATGCCGAGGTTGACATCGAGGACTACAACTACGGCACCATGACCATCAAAGCCGGCAAGTTCACCAGTTTCGGCGCCGATCTGGTATTCGGTTCGATCATGGGTACCGCCGGGCTTAATGTTCACGGCATCATCGGGGTCAGCTCGGCGACCTATGCGCGGAATGTCGACGCGATCCCTGATATCTCTAATCTCACTTACTGGCTCGGCCTCGGGTTCGAGTATGGGGTGAATGAGCAGGTATCGCTGGAATTCCGCGGCAAGCTGATGGTCTTTCCCTACGATGATGGCGGCGACACCGGCTCGCGCAAAAATGGTATGGTGACCGCCGGCATCAATGTCTATCTCGGCGAAGGAGGTGGGCTATGAGAAAAGCACTAACTCTGCTTGTCGCGGCGGCGCTCCTGACCGCCGGCTGCATTGTCACCGGCAATATCGTGATTCTGATCGATGTCGGCGATTTCGGCATCAGCCCCAGCGGGTTGTTCGGCTACGAGTATGTCGACCTGACGCAGAACAGCGACTACAACGATCATAAGGAAGATTTGAACTCGATCGACGATGTCGGTTTTGTCTGCAAGATTCAGAACACCGGGAGTTCATCGGCTACCGGCAAGCTCTATATCGCCACGGGCGGTTCGAGTTCATCGTCTCCGACCGCGATTCCGACAAACAAGATCCTGGTGCTTGATGGCATCACGGTTGCTGCCGGACAGACGCGGACGATTACGCTGGAAGAATCCTACGATTATCTCAAGAATTTCGAGGATGCCCGGGATGCAATCCTGGATGAGAAGTTTACCGTTTACTGGGAGGTGCCGAATCCCTACGATGTCCAGGTGATGGACATGGTAGTGGTGCTGAGCATCAACGGCAAACCGTAACATATCAGGGCCCGGAATCGCAACCAGGAAGGCCGCTCAGTTGAGCGGCCTTTCTTATTGGTAGCTTAGAGCACAGAATAAATCTGTGCGCGGCAGATGCCTGCATCTGCCGTCGCAAACATCTCAGAGCCGAAAGAGATACTGCAACTTGAAAAAGTACTGCCGCGAGGTCGGCTCGAATTCCACGG
>JBDRQZ010000541.1:0-2079 GCA_043826025.1 bacterium
GTCAGTATTCAATGTCAAATCAAAAGAGGGAAGGACCTTCTGGTTGTTTTTTCCGTTCATCCGTACAGACACTCCAATCTACACTAGTATAACATTACTGTCAATGATAATGTTCACGTGAATAACGAGTGAATAGCTACATCACACAACCGCCTACCGTTATCTGGGACATTCCCAAAAACCTCCCAAAAAGTCCTTTACAATCCGCTAAAAACTCGTATAATAACATTCGTTGACTTACTTTTTGGGAGAAAGAGACCCCGATGACGTTAGAAACTGACAGCGAAATGAAATTCCTGACGACCGCCGAGGTCGCCGAGTTACTGAAAATGAATGTCCAGGTGATCGCCAGGAAGCTGAAATATGGCGAATTGCTCGGCTACAAGATCGGCAAGGACTGGCGGGTCAAAGAATCGGACCTCCTGGACTGGCTGGAGCAGCACTCCAACAAGAACGCGCTGAATCCGGGTGAGAAAGTCGTGCGGAACTTCATGCGTGACGGTCGCTTTCCGACCCTGCCGGCGCAACGCAAGAAGCGGCGGTATATTCTTCAGCATATTCTCACGCAGTTTGAGCTGAACCGCGTTTACAGTGAGCAGGAGGTTAATGAGATCATCCTCCGTTTCCACGAGGATTTCTGCTTTGTCCGGCGGGAGTTCATTATCGAGGCGATGATGACCCGCAAGGATGGCAAATACATGCGCTGCAGCAGCTATATCTTCAAGAACTGATCTCAACGCCCGGCCCGCCCGCTCCATTTGCATTTGCTTTCTCGGCACCGTATATTATCAAGTTGATATGCTGTTTGAAAAGCAGGACGACGAGCTGGAGATGGAGACCATAACCGCAAATATCAGGCAGGACCGGAATCAGGCGCCTTCGCGTAAGGGTGTGCATCTGATGTTCGACCGTATCGCGCGGCGCTACGACCTACTCAACCATCTGCTCTCCGCCGGACTTGATATCCGCTGGCGGCGCAAAGCGGTAGAACAGCTTCCCCAGCTTCCCGGAGTCAAAATTCTCGATCTCGCCTGCGGTACCGGCGACCTGGCAATTGCCGCCGCGAAAAGGCTTGGCCGTGATTGTCACATCGTTGGTGTCGACCTGGCGGAGAAGATGTTGGCGATCGGCCGCCACAAAATCGCCGCGCGCGGACTCGATCAGGTCATCACCCTGCAAAGTGGTGATGGCATGGCGCTGTCATTCGCTGAACATGAACTTGATGCCGTAATGATCGCTTTCGGCATTCGCAACATGCCTGACAGTGTCGGTTGTCTGCGTGAAATCTGTCGCGTACTCAAACCGGGTGGCCGCCTGGTGGTGTTGGAGTTTTCACTGCCTGCCAACTGGCTGATGCGGACCTGGTATCTCTTCTACTTTCGCTATGTGTTGCCGCTGGTGGGGACGCTTGTCTCCGGCGACGGCTATGCCTATCGTTATCTCAATCGCACGGTTGAGACCTATGAGCATGGCGAGGCCTTTCTGGACCTGATGTGCCAGGCAGGATTTGCGGAAGTCAGGCAACAGCGCCTGAGCGCCGGCATCGCCTCGATTTATGTGGGGGACAAGCAATGATCTACAGTTTCCCGAAAAGCGACAAACGTCGGCAGGAGTTTATCGACGCACTGCAGAAGCGGGGTATCGACTACGAGTTGATCGAGCGCGATCAGGCGGTGGTGCGGGTGCTGGGAGTTGTCGATGATATCATTCGCGGCGAGCTTGAGCAGATTGTCGGGCAAGCGCCGAAAGTGACAATCAAACGTGGCTCCGAACCGGACTGCTATAGTGACTTCACCGACCCCAGGACCCTGGCGATAATCGCCGGCCCCTGTGCGGTGGAGAATGAGGAACAGATTACTAAGATCGTGGATTTCCTGCAGGGTCAGGGAGTGCGCTACCTGCGCGGCGGCGCTTACAAGCCACGCACCTCCTGTGATTCGTTTCAGGGTCTGGGCAAACCGGGACTGGAGCTTCTGCACCGCCACGCCAGGCGCGCCGGGATGTATGTGGTTACCGAGGTGATGGACCGCTCGCAGGTCGACACAGTGGTCGAGTATGCCGACATCTTACAGGTCGGCT
>JBDRQZ010000542.1:0-3278 GCA_043826025.1 bacterium
CCGATCAGAGACTAATCCGGGGAATTGCAGTCGCGCTGCTCTGTCTCACGCCTGGTGTGATGCTGGGGCAGCAACCCGAGGCGACGAATGGACGACTTTTTGTCTCTGACGTCGAATTGCTTCGCATCGGCGAGCAGCGACTCTATTTCTGGTTGCCCGCAGAAGCACTGATCAATAGCGATTTCACGATTGAGCTTAGCGCTCGCGGTGAAGTACTGGTGAGCTGTGGTGTGGCAGCGATCGCCGAACAGGTGATCGTCTCAGAGATTCTCAGTGATTCGGTGATCGATCTGGTCCGTTCAAACTCGACGGTGCAGGGGGAGATCTATCTCGACCAGACGCGCCTTTCCACCGAGCCGCCGGTACTCGGGTTGCCGCATGCTTTCACCAGAATCTCATCGGCCTCGGACAGCCTCTGGCCGCAGCCATTGTTCGGTCGAGCGACATACAGCAGCTACTTCGATCTCGCAGCGGCAGAAGTTGACCTGGCGGTCGGTGGCTTACAATTGTTGCTGCTGCCACGCGGCGAACTTGACAGCGACCTGAACTGTGACTATCAGGTGATTCCCACATCCTGGCGGATTGAATGGTATCTCGCGACCGATCTGTCGGACTATGACCTTCTGCCGGCAGCGCTCTCCTATTGTCTGAAAGGGAGTCTGGCGGACCGCGACTTCCCGCTCTCGACAATCATCGACTCACTCGCGGCTGCCCGCTACTTCCCGGCTGACCCGGGTAATGCTGCAGCGCTGTTTGAACAGATGCCGGCAGGTCAGGCGCAGCGGCGAATCGGCTGCAATGACACGAAGGCCTATCCCACCACACTTTCTCTGATTCGACGGCAGTTGAACAACTGCGGTGGTTCAGTCAGCGTCGGTATGCCCGACTCAGCTACGGCTGTGTATCTGGTGCCGATCCTGGTCGACGGCGAAGCGAAGCAGGCCTACCAAATGGCGACTCAGCGACTTCGGCAGAGCCTGCTTGCCACCGGCTGTAGTTGGGCGGAGTTGCTGGGAGACAGTTCGTTGGTCGCCCCTGAACTCTCGCGCAGGCTCTCGCGCCAACTGAAATTGATCCCGCTCGGGGCCCAGCAATTGGTGCTGGTTGTGCGGCCCGAGGTGCACCAGATCGGCGGCTTTTTCTATCGGGTGGCGCAAAAGTGAAATTGCGCAGCAAGATAATCTTCGGCTTTCTTTTCACCGCGCTGGCACCGGTGCTGTTGCTCTCGGCGCTCCTTTATGTCTATCTGGGCCGCAGCTATCAGTCGCTCAATGTCTGGCAAGCCGAGACTGCCGCCAATTCATTCAGGTTCTATCTCGACACCAGACTTGGCGAGCTGGACGCGGCGGCCGGCAGACTACAAGCCGACAATGACTTTCTGATTTCAGTATTGGGGGGAGCTGACGCCGAAGCGCAACTGTCGACGCGGCTTGAAAGCGCGATTGCCTCCGAGGAGTTCGAGTTCGCGCTTCTGCGACTCACCGCTGGTGACAGGGTGCTGCGTGTTTTCCGGCCCGATGTCACCGTCGCCCAGCACTGCAATTTCCCGCTGATACCGGGCAGTGAAGAGTCCGATCAAGCCGGCATCGGCAGTCTCGGTGAGGAAGGAACTTTCGCGGCCATTGCAGTAGTACCCTTTTTCTATCGAGGCGAGTTGGTGGCCCAACTTCTGGTCGGCGATTTACTGGAGTCGGTGGTGCGTGAGTTTCCGTTGTCCGATTTCGATTTGGCCGCGCTGATGATCACTGCCGGCGACCGGGTCGTGATTGCCCGCGCCGAACGTGAAGTCGCCGCGCTGCTGCCACAGATCGCCGAGCAGGCGAAAAGTGAACAACTCTGGCTCTTGCAACTTGCGGACCACGAGTATCTGGTGCGCAGCAGTCATGTCACCGGGATCGATGGCGGTAAGGTGGCGCAACTCAGCTTCCTGCTCGATCTGCAGGCTCGCAGTGAAGCGCAGGCGCGACTGCTCCGGCTCTATCTCCTGCTGGTGGCTGCGGCGCTGATTGTTGCAGTGGGCGCCGGGTTGTTTCTGTCGCGTCGACTGGCGCGACCACTCACCGAGATGTCAGCCGCGGCGCGGCAACTGGCGCGCGGCAGTGTACCGGAAAAAATCATCTATTTCCCGGAGGATGAAATCGGCGATCTGGTCGGCTCCGTAAATCGTCTCACCGAGGACTTGCAGGCGACCCAGGCGCGATTGCAGCAAAGTGAACAGATCGCAGCCTGGCAGATGCTCGCGCGGCAGATGGCGCATGAGTTGAAAAACTTCCTGATGCCCTTGACCACGGCAGTGGGACATCTGCAGAAACTGTTGATCGAAGGCCGGGCCGAACGCGCGCAACTCGAGCAACTGAGTGGCACAATCAATGCCGAGGTGGAACGGATGCGTCGACTACTGGCCTCGTTTAGTGAATTTGCGCGGCTGCCGGCGCCCTCACCAAAGCCCACCTCGGTGACGACGTTGATCGAGTCGATCAAGAGCGCCTACAGTGCCAGGCTACGCGACGGCAGTTTGCACCTGGCGGTCGCGGGGCAACTGCCGATTGTCCGGTGTGATGCCGAGCAGATCAGGCAGGTCTTCCTCAATCTGCTGGCCAACAGTTTTGAAGCGGGCGCAAGTGTCGTCGAGCTCAAGGTTGAGCGGAAGGAGCAGTGGATTGTTTTTGAGATTGTCGATGATGGCAAAGGCATTGCCACCGATGTCGATCCCTTCGCCCCACTCTATACCACCAAGGTCGGCGGCGCCGGCCTGGGGCTGGCGATTGTGCGGCGAATCATTGTTGACCATGCCGGTGAAATCTCGCATTCTGTAAATCCGACCGGAGGCACACTGTTCCGTTTCACGTTACCGGTGCTGGAGAAATGAAAGAGCCACGCATACTCATTGTCGACGACGACGAACGCATTCTGAGCACCATGGGCGCTTATCTGCGGGACTGCGACTTCGCAGTACTGACCGCGAGCACGGTTGCTGAGGCCACCGCGATCCCCACGACTCAGTTCGACGCGGTGCTGCTCGATCTGGCTCTGCCCGATGGCGACGGACTCCAGGTGCTCAGGACTCTGCTCGACGCCAATCCGCAACTTCCGGTAATTATGATGTCAGGGCAGGCCTCGCTGCGGCAGGCGGTGGAGGCGGTCAAGATCGGTGCGGTCGATTTCCTCGAAAAACCGGTGAGTCCGGAAAAAGTGGAGATTGCTCTGCGCAATGCTCTGCGGCTCACTTCGCTGAGCGCGCAACTCGACCGCCAACAGCAGGAGTCGCTGGCATCCCT
>JBDRQZ010000543.1:0-3074 GCA_043826025.1 bacterium
GCTAACTAGAGGTTGAGTTTGTGGGGATCTTGCGGAAAGCAGTCATGCTGATTGCGCCGGTGCCCGGGAGTGGCACAGCCACAACGCGGGTTGCCCTGATAGTGCAATTGGGCCACCCGATTGCTGGTGTCAACTTTGGCGACTGTGGCCAGCGGCTGCGCCGAGAGATTCGGCAGGCCGACCACGAGCACCCCACAAGTGGTGACAGCGCTCTTGAGGAAAAACCGACGGTCCATCTCTTACTCCTCGACCTGCTCCAGATTAAAGCCCTCGACTTTCATCGCCGGGACCAGCATCACCACCGAATACTGCGGATAGAGCGTCCGCGAGGTCGAAAGCATCGGCGCATTGGAGAAAGCCTCCAGAATCGACTGCGCGATCCGCATGTTGTTGATCGGTCGGGTGACCTCGCCACCCTCAATCAGAAAGGTGCCGTCACGGGTCGTGCCGGTGACCATCGTCTGCATTGGGTTGAGGTAGTTGATATACCAGAAATGGGTGATATAGACGCCGCGTTCAACCGAGGCGATCATCTCCGGCAAAGTCTGCTCACCCGGGTCCATCACCAGGTTCTTCGGGTAGGGGCCGAACTGATTGTCGGGAGGCAAAGCGTGGCCGGTGGAAACCGCATCCATCAGGTTGGCATGATAGGTATCATAGACCACACCTTTGGCGATACCATGTTCGATCAACGGCACCCGCTTGCGTACCACGCCCTCATAGTCGAAGGGTTGCCCGCGCAATTCCGGATGAAAGGCATCTTCAGTGATCGTGATATTGGTGCCGGTGATCTGCTCGCCGATCTTGCCCGCCATAAAGGAGCGATGCTGCATTAGGGTCTTGCAGCCAAAGCCCATGAAGGAGAGGAACAAGAGCAATTGCCCGACTGCGGCGGGTTCAAGAATCACGGTATACTGCCCGGTTTCTATCGAAATCGGTTCGCGCGAGCGCATCGCCTTGTCGACCGCCGTACCGGCCAGCATTGCGACATCCATCTCTTCGATGTTGCGATTGTAACCGAGTGCCCAACCGGAGTTTCCGGTCTCGCCGGAAAGCGTCAGCGACAACTCCGCTGAGGTGCCATCCCAGAATCGCTCCATGCCCAGCGAATTCACGACAGCGACGAATTCGGTGGTTGTTTCGAATGCGCCGGCGGCCGCCAGTTTCTGTCTGCTGCCGGCATCGGCGATCAGTTTGATGCCTTCGGCGCGGCGCTGTGGTGAACAGCGCTCGGTCTCGCGGTAGGATGTCGTACTCGGCTCCGGCTTCCCTGTCGGTTCCGGCAGCGAGACGAATTTCTCATCCGGCTCTGCCAATTCTGCAATCCTGCATGCCTGGTCGACGACTTGCTGGATGCTTTCTTCGGTTAGCCCGGTCGTGGTGGCGACACCAATTCGTTTCTCTTTGATCGCCCGCGCATAGACTGTGTATTCGGAGCGGAAGAGATTATCGCGAATCTGCGACTCGGAGAACCGAGTCAGGCTGAAGTCTTCGCCGGTGAGCAGAAGCTCGGTCTGATCCGCGGTGGAGCGACTCAAACCCGATTTCAACAAGTCTATAGTCCGCTTCGGTTCGATCATCAGCCCACCTTCACCTTGTCAAACCGCAGATAGGCGGTGCCTTGGGCGGTGCGGGCATTCTGGCCGGGTTGGCCCTTCCCGCAATTCGGCGTACCCCACAACACCCACTCGTCGCGCGAGCCGACCGAGCTGCAGTTGCGCCAGAAGCTCACGGTGCTGCCCGAATAACTCGGCGCGATGATCATCTCGCCCAGTTTACCATTTTTGATCTCCCAGCCGATTTCAGTGCCCATCTGGAAATTCTCGCGATTGTCATCAATCGACCAGGAAGCGACAGTCTCAAGGTAGATTCCATTCTCAACCTCGGCCAGCATCTGCGCGAAAGACTGATTGCCCGGCTCCAGAATCAGATTGGTCATTCGGCAGATCGGCACATTGCTCCAGCCATCGGCGCGGGCCGCTCCCGAGGAGAGTTGCCCCAGCCGCTGTGCGGTCTCGCGGGAGGAGAGATAGCCTGCCAGTGTCCCCTTCTCGATCAACGGCCGCCGCTCGGCCTTGACACCCTCATCATCGAAGCCATAGGTGGACAACCCACCGGGATAAGAAGGGTCGCTATAAACATTGACTATCTCCGAGGCATACTTCAGAGAACCGAGTCGATCCGGAGTGGCGAAACTGGTGCCGGAGAAATTACGCTCGGCGCCAAAAACGCGGTCCAGCTCGAGCGGATGGCCGATCGATTCATGAACTTGCAGTGAGGCCATATCGGGCGAGAGAATAATCGTCATCTCACCTTCCGGGCAGGGCTTGGCGGTCTGCATTGCGACTGCCTCCGAGGCGAGTCGCGCGATATTGTCTTCAATCCCGAAAGTACTGATCGACTCGTAGCCGCCGCTGACGTATTGCCCGCTTGATGAGGGGAAAGAACGCTCGTAGCGTTCGCGCCGCCCCTTGACAATACCGCAGGTGATCCCGGCGCCGCAGTGCAGCAGCACCTGCTCGATCTCGGAGCCTTCCGAGGACTTGAAATACTTGCTGGTCTTACGGAAATCGAGCCAACCGGAGGTTGAATTAAGATCGGGATATTTCGCGAACAACTCCTGCCAGGCGCGCAGCAGGTCCTGCTTTTCGGCCAGTCCGAGAGCGAAGGGATCGATCTGGAAGGGCGTCTGATATTTCTCCCGGTAGCTGTCCACCGGCGCCAATTGCGCCGGCGCCTGCGCTACCAGTTTTGAGGCCTCGGCGATCGCAATCGCGGTGTCGACAATGCGCTCATATTCACCCAGGTCCATCACACAGGAGGCGGCAAATCCCCAGGCGCCATCTTTGAGCACGCGCACGGCGTAGCCGATTGAGGTCGATTTCTCAACCGGCGCCAGCGTGCCGGAATCGCTGCTCAAACCCTCCGATTCTATCTCCTCGAAGCGGAAGTCGACATACTGGCACCGCTCTTTTGCGCGTAGCAGCACCAGATCGGCGATAAACTGAATATCTTTAGTTGGTAAACTCATCACTCTAGGCGCCGGTCAAATAGGCGATCAACACCAGCACAAA
>JBDRQZ010000544.1:0-5446 GCA_043826025.1 bacterium
CCAGCGGCACCAGCACGACGCGCTCACGCCAGTTGATATCTTTGAGTTTCTGGTTTTCCGGATTCTCACACTTGCCGAACATCACACGCTGATACATCCACAGCATATAGCAAGCGGCAAAGATCACGCCGGAAGCGGCGATCACCGCGTAGGTCGTGTTCATCTTGAAAGTTCCCAACAGAATCAGGAACTCGCCGACGAAGCCGTTGGTGCCGGGCAATCCAATCGAGGAGAGCATCACAATCATAAAAAACGTCGCGAAAATCGGCATCACTGTAAAGATGCCACCGAAATCCTTAATCATCCGCGTGTGCCGTCGTTCGTAGATCATGCCGACAATCAGGAACAGCGCGCCGGTAGAGATACCATGATTGAGCATCTGCAACAGCGACCCCTGCAAACCCTGAATGTTGAGCGCAAACATGCCGAGCATCACGAATCCCATGTGCGCCACGGATGAGAAGGCCACCAGGCTCTTGACATCTTTCTGCACCATCGCCACCAATGCGCCATAGATGATGCCGATCAACGCCAGCACTGCGAGTATTGGCATGAAGGTCTCGAAAGCGTTCGGGAACATCGGCATACAGTAACGCAGGAAACCATAAGTCCCCATCTTCAACAACACCCCTGCCAGAATCACACTACCTGCTGTCGGTGCCTGGACATGAGCATCAGGCAACCAGGTATGGAAGGGGAACATCGGCACTTTGATGATAAACGCCAGCCCGAATGCTGCAAACAGCCAGAATTGCACCGAGATCGGCAGGTTGAGGCTGTAATAGGCGGTCAAATCGAATGTATAGATCCCTGTCGCCTGGTGATTCAAGAGCAGCAGCGCCACAATCGCCACCAGCATCAGGAGTGAGCCGAACATCGTAAAGAGCACGAACTTGATGGCGGCATAGATGCGATTTACTCCACCCCAGAGACCGATCAGGAAATACATCGGGATCAGCATCACTTCCCAGAACACATAGAAGATGAAAAGATCGAGCGAGACGAAGACGCCGATCATACCGGTCTCCAGGATCAGAAGCGCGATCATGAAACCTTTGAGCCGGTCGGTGACTGCGGTGAAAGCCGAGAGAATCGCGATGGCGCTGAGCAGCGTAGTCAGCAGAATCAGGAAAAGCGAGATACCGTCGATTCCCAGATGGTAGCTGATCCCCAGTGCCGGAATCCAGGAATGGCTGACCTCAAACTGCATCGCCGCAGTCTTGGGGTCGAAATTGAAATAGAGATAGAGACTAATGACAAAATTAACCAGAGCCACAAAGAAGGCCATTGACCGAATGGCGCTATGCGACTGCTCGCGGAAGAGAGTCAACAGCAACGCTCCGGCCAGCGGCAGGAAGGTGACTATGGTGAGAATAGACTGATCCATTATTACCTGCTAATCAGCAAATACCCGATTACAAACACTGCGCCGAACAGAAACACAAAGGCATAGCTGCGGATCATTCCGGTCTGCACTTTGCGCACTCCGGATGACACCTGCCCCACCAGCCAGGCCGCGCCATTCACGAAGCCATCGATCACGGCGACATCGAATCGCTGCCAGAGCGCGTTGGAAAGCCTGATCAAGGGGTTCACAATCACGGCGAAATAGGCCTCATCCACAAAGTACTTATTGTAAATCAGGTGGTGCAGCCCGGAGACTTTCTGTCGCAGCGATTCAGTCTTTTCGCTATGAGTGACATAGTAGCGCCGCGCCAGCATGATCATCACCAGCACCAGCATCACACTCGCCGCCATCAGCAAGTATTCGAGCGAATGCGAGTGCTCCTCGGCGTGCGCCTGAGCCAGCTCCTGCCCCCGCTCAAATATCGGATGCAACCAGTGCTCAAACCAGGCGCCGCCGCCCAGCGCGGCCGGAATACCGATATAGCCACCGATCACCGACAGCACTGCCAGAATCATCAACGGCACAGTCATCGACTTCGGCGACTCATGAATGTGACTGACCACCTGAGCGTCGCTACGCGTTTCCTTGCCAAAGAAGGTCAGGAAGATCAGCCGGAACATGTAGAAGGCGGTCAAGCCGGCGGTAATCACCCCCGCGACCCAGAGAACCGGCGAGCCATAAGCCGAAGCGAACGACTGCCAGAGAATTTCGTCTTTAGAAAAGAACCCGGAGAAGAGCGGTATTCCGGAAATCGCCAGGGTTGCAACCAACATCGTCCGATAAGTGATCGGCAGCTTGCCCTTGAGCGCGCCCATCTTGCGCATATCCTGTTCATCACTCATTGCATGGATCACCGAGCCGGCTCCGAGGAACAATAGTGCCTTAAAGAAGGCGTGTGTCATCAGGTGGAAGATGCCCGCTCCGAATGCCGCCACACCGCAAGCCAGGAACATATAACCGAGCTGACTCACGGTGGAGTAGGCCAGCACGCGTTTGATATCGTTTTGGAAAAGGCCGATAGTCGCGGCCATGAATGCAGTGGCCATGCCTATGATCGCGACCACCATCAGTGACGTCGGCGCCATCATGAAGAGCACATTGCAACGCGCCACCATGTAGACGCCGGCGGTGACCATGGTCGCGGCGTGGATCAAGGCCGACACCGGGGTCGGACCCTCCATCGCATCAGGTAGCCAGACATAAAGCGGAATCTGCGCCGATTTGCCGGTCGCACCGAGGAAGAGCAAGAGCGTGATCGCCGTGACAATACCGCCACCAAAGGCGAGATGCTCTGGCGCCAGCTCAAAGACATCACTAAAACCGATGCTCCCCAGACTCCAGAAAATCAACATCACCGCAAGCAGGAAGCCGAAGTCACCAATGCGGTTGACGATGAAGGCTTTGTTGCCCGCAGTCGAGGCCGACTTGCGCTCATACCAGAAGCCAATCAACAGGTAGGAACAGAGTCCCACTCCCTCCCAACCGACGAACATGAGGAGGAAATTGTTGGCCAGCACCAGAGTCAGCATCGCGCCGGTGAACAGGTTCATATAAGTGAAAAAGCGCGCGTAGTCGTGGTCATGCGACATATAGCCAATCGAATAGACATGAATCAGGAATCCGACGCCACTGACCACCAGGATCATCACCGCGGAGAGCGGATCAAGCAGGAAGCCCATCTCGGCGACAAATGAACCGACCGGAATCCAGTTGAACAGCACCAGTTCGAAGCTGCGCGCGCTCGCCGGCAATTGCAGCAACTGAATCAGCGCATTTACCGAAAGCAGGAATGAGACAAACACCGAACCGCAGGCGATGGCATTAACTCCCGCTTTCGGCAGCTTCTTGCCGAAGAAGCCGTTCAGCAGGAAGCCGTCCAGCGGCATTACCGGTATGAGCCATATTAACTGCATCAATCTACCACTTCATCAGATTCACGTCATCGATGTTAGAGCTATCACGGTTGTGGAACAGCGCGATAATGATTGCCAGACCGACTGCGGCCTCCGCTGCGGCGACCGTCATCACCATGAAAACCATCACATGCCCCGACATGCTGCCCAGCTCCCGCGCAAATGAAATCAGCGCCAGATTCGCGGCATTGAGCATCAGCTCGATGCACATGAAAATGATGATGACATTGCGGGCGATGATCACCCCTGCCATACCGATAGTGAAAATCAGCCCGGCGACGATCAGATAATATTCCAACGGTATCATTTCAACTTCGCCTACAACTTCCGTTTCGCCATTACCACCGCACCCAGAATCGCCACCAAGAGCAGGATCGAGGTCAACTCAAACGGATAAAGGAATTCGGTGAACAGCAGTTGACCCACTGCATGGATGGAGCCAAAAGTTTCGGCGAGAGCGCCTTTGGCCTGCTGCATCTGACTCGCCGCCTGAATCGCCACCACGGTCTCGATCAAAAGCACCACCGCCAGGGCAATCGCCAGCGGCTTGAAACGCAGTTTGAGATCGCGACCATAATCTTCGCGACGCAGATTCAGGAGCATGATCACGAACAGGAAGAGCACCATAATCGCGCCGGCGTAGACCATGATCTGCAGAATCGCCACAAATGCCGCCGACAACTGGATAAAGAGCACTGCCTGCGCCACGAAGGCGGTGACCAGATACATCACCCCGGCAATCGGATTGCGCTGCACAACGACCATGATGGCGGCGACAACGCCGACTACTGCACAGATAATGAAGATTGCCAGTTCCATAGCTCTTACTCGGAAGCCTCGTTGTTTCCGGGTTGCCCCGCTTTCGCTTCCGCCGGATTCTCCCAGTGCACGCGGCGCAGCATGCGGTTAAACTTGACCGGCGATGGTTTCTCGCGCGGCCACTTCACCAGCAACATATCTTTGGTGTAAATATATTTGTCGCGCTCAGTGAAAATGAACTCATACTCCTTGCCCAGGAAGATCGCTTCTTCGGGGCAAGCCTCCTCACAGAAACCACAGAAGATGCAGCGCAGTTCGTTGATCTCGTAGATCTTGGCTAGGCGCTCACCCTTCTCATTTTCCGCCGGCTCCATATAAATCGCATCCGCCGGACAGGCCGCCGCGCAGAGACCGCAACAAACGCAACGCTCGCTGCCATCCTCATAGCGTTCGAGGAAATGCAGCCCCCGATAACGCGGCATCATCTCCGTTTTGACGAAAGGATACTTGATGGTCGTCGGCTTGCGGAAGAGCTGCCGAAAGACCGTATACATCCCGATCGGCAAAGAAATGAATACCTGTTTGAGAATCTGCAACAACTCGAAACTCCTATAACAACGTCAGCGCTGCTGTGACCACAATATTTAGCAACGCCAGCGGAATCAGAACATACCAGCCGATTTTCATCAACTGATCGTAACGCCAGCGGGGTAATGCCGCGCGCAGCCAGATATAAAAACACATGAACAGGAACACTTTCAAACAGAACCAGACAATCGGCGGCAAAACCGGTCCCTGCCAGCCACCGAAGAATAGTGTTGTCGCGATTGCCGAGACGGTAATCATGTTGGCGTATTCGCCGACAAAGAACAACCCGAACCGCATCGCCGAATATTCGGTGTGATAGCCTGCCACCAGTTCCGCTTCCGCCTCCGGCAGATCGAAGGGTGCACGGTTAGTCTCGGCGATCGCCGCGACAAGGTAGAGCAGAAAGCCAAGTGGCTGCCGGAAGATGTACCAGTGAAAGAAGGTATCCTGCTGTTGCACCACTTCTACCAGGCTTAACGTCCCGGCAAGAATCAAGACACCAACGACCGACATGCCCAGCCCGATCTCATAGGAAATCATCTGCGCCGTACTGCGCAGCCCGCCCAGCATCGGATACTTGCTGTTCGGCGACCAGCCTGCCATGATGATACCGTAGACACCGAGCGAAGTGATCGCAAAAACCAGCAGCAGACCGAGGTTGAAATCAGCGACCACCATCTTGATTTCATGGCCAAAAATGTTGATCGTATCGCCGAAAGGCACCACAGAGATCGGAATCATCGCCGGAATAAACGCCAGCATCGGCGCCAGCAGGAAC
>JBDRQZ010000545.1:0-4400 GCA_043826025.1 bacterium
GCCGACCTACGCCTTTCTCGATCTCATCCTCTCCAGCGAAGAACACAGCCAACCCGTCGACGGTTTCAAGGAAAAGGTGCTTGAGAGGGCAGAGGTCTTCAGCGCTGAATCTAGCGACGGGAAGAGACTGTCCGATAAAAAGAACTATGGCTTGTACAAAAGGATTCTCGCCAACGCATGGGGGAGTGACGGCTACATCGATCGCAGTGAAGCTATGCTGCTCGAAGCGCTGCGCAACGAACTGGATATCTGGACCAGTGAGCACCTGCTCATCGAGCACCACCCAGACATCCGCCCAATGTGGGAAAGCACTACGGCATTTGAGGCTGTGCGCAATCACCTGTTGGCTACAGGGATCGTCCTGGTCCACGAAGACGCTTTTGTTATCGCTGACGAGGTCAGTACTCAGGTGCGCCGCGCCTGGGGAATCGAACTGGGAACCCCGGCCTATTCTCGGTTGCTCGTGCAGTTCACCAACATGCAGCTGAAGGACATGCTGGAGCAGACCAATCTGCAGGTCAGTGGTTCGAAAGAAGACCGAGTCCTGCGGGTGCTGGAAGGTCTGGTTCCGCCCTCCACTGCGCTTGAAACGTTGAATATTAGCGACCTCAAGGATCTGTGCCGCAAGCTTGACCTGCCCGTGAGCATGGCCAAAGCTGATCTCATCGAGGCGATCATCGGTTATTTCGATAGCGGCGCAGATTTGGTTCAAGCCCATCAGCTGGTCGAAGAACCGCCGCCTCCACCCGAACCCGAAGATCGCCTGCTCGAACCTGCGGCTTACGCCATGTTGCTCAGCCATCTCAACATGGACCAGCTTTGCGACATTTTAACGGACAGCAATCTGGCGAAGTCTGGTTCAAAGCCAAATCGCATTCAACGCATTTTGGACAGTCCCTACTGCGAAAAAACCTCGCTCGGCAAGCTTCGGGGTACGGACCTCAAAGGTCTTTGTAGCCGGATTGGCGTGCACATTTCCGGGATCAATGAGGAGCGCATCGAGCGTATATTGGCCTGGGCTGCGCGCTGGCGAACCGACACCCAGGCTGCGCCATCACCGGTGCCCGTGCCAGAGTCATCGGTTGAGCCAGCCACGCCGGTCCCTGTGGAGCCAGTTCCTGAAGCCAACGTGAAGCCCTCTCCTCTCGCCGCTGTGGCAGGTTCGGCTGTCGCGGCGAGCCCACCGAGTGGACTCCGGGATATCAAGGTGGACTTTCCAGAACTCGACGAAGACGAGCAGGTTGTGTTGGCTCTGATCAAAGAAGCTCGCTCGCTGACGGAGACTGATATCGACCGTGCCGCCGAACGTCACGGGCTTGGTTGGTTTCTGACCAAGGCTCATATGGCGGATTTGCTTGCTAAACTAAACAAGAATGGCGCCACTCCGATTGGAATCCGCAGCACCGGTGGGGTCAATATCTACGAGTGGACCGGCCGCCTCGCCGGTCAAGAGCAGCAACTCCGCCGAGAACTGGCGCGCGACACCATCGATGCTCTGCGACAGGGCGTGGTGCCAGAGTGCAACCTCAACCTGCTCGCCGTTGGCCAGGAGACTGCGCGAAACCACTTGCTCGAGCTGCTCGATCATGTGCAGACCAGCCGTTCGCAGTTCAAGTTCATCCGTGGCGCCTATGGATCGGGAAAGACTTTCTTGTGCTCGTGGCTCCGCGAGCAGGCTTTTGAAAAAGATTTTGCCGTTGCCACGGTGTGTATTGGCCCCGACCAACCGCTGTCGGATCTGCCGGTGTTTTTTTCTGGGATGATCAATGGACTGCGCACGCCCGAAAAACGCGATGCCAGTGCCCTCGCGGACATTCTGGAGTCGTGGCTCATCACCCCGCATAAAAAGACCGCACGCATCGAAGGGCTCGCGCCGTTTGCTGCCAGCACCCGAGCACGGCTGGCAGCCTTGGTTCAAGCCCGCATCGGCGACGAGCTCGAGACCATCTCGGTTCTGGACCCCGGTTTTGGCCCAGCCTTGCAAGGGTTTTACCGGGCTCGCCTCGAAGGTGACGACGAGAAAGCGCGCATTGCGCTGGCCTGGTTGCGGGGCAGCCGGTCTCTCTCAGCTCAGGCGCTGGGAACTATTGGTGTGCGCGGTCAACTCGAAGGCGACCAGGTGTTTCCGAGAATGCGCGCCCTGCTCCAGGTCATTGCCGGAGGGCACCTGCGCGGCCTGCTACTGATCGTCGACGAACTCGAGCTAGTGCGACGGTTTCCGCACGCACGGCAGCGCGAGGCGGCTTATGAGACACTGCGCCTGCTCATTGATGAGTCCGGCGAGAACAGTTTGCCTGGATGCCTGCTGGTGTGCACGGGGACCGATTCTTTTTTCGACGACAACCGCTACGGCATGCAGAGCTACGAGGCGCTGGCCAACCGCGTTTCGGTACCCCAAAGCGTCGACGGCCATGTGAGCGTTCGGCAGCCAGTAGTAATGCTCGAAGGTCTGGACCGAGAATGGCTACTGGCGGTGGCTCTGCGAGTTCGCCACACCCATGGCAACGCATACGGCTGGTCAGCAGCGGAGCGTCTACCCGATGCCATGCTTGAGCGGCTGGTGGACCACTGGACCTCCTTCGGGGACGACAACATCGATAGGCTGCCGCGGCCCATCTTGCGCGAGTTGGTGCATGTGCTCGATGTCTGCGAGGAGAACCCCGAGGTCAAGGCGGATGACTTCTTCCGCATGCCCGAGGCGCGGCCAGACCTTGCAGAGTCGGTGGTCAACCTGCTCGGGGTCTAAGCGATGACCAGTGCGCTCGAGAGTCTCCACCCCGGCCTGCAGCGGCGGGTCAAAGAACTGGGATGGCCAGGGCTGTCACCTATCCAGCAGGCCGCTATCCCGATCATTCTCGAGGGCCACGATTGCGTGATCCAGGCCCCGACAGCGGGAGGCAAGACCGAGGCGGTGCTTTTTCCTACCCTGACAAGGGCGGCGCAGGCCACCGGCCACGGTGTGAGGGTGCTGTACATCGCCCCATTGCGCGCCCTATTAAACAATCTGCAGAATCGCGGTGAACGATATGCAGGTGACTGCAGTCTGCATGCTTTCAAGTGGCATGGTGACGTGAGCCAGAAGGAGAAGATAGACGCCATTCAGCTGCCGCCTGAGTTACTGCTAACGACGCCCGAATCCGTCGAGGCCATATTACTGCGCAAGGCCAGCTGGAAGACTTTTTTTCAAGGCCTGACGAGTATCATCATCGACGAGGCACACAATTTTGCGGCCGGCGACCGCGGCGGTCATCTCGTTTCTCTGCTGGAGCGAATTGAGAACGGGATTGGCAGCAAGCCCCAGCGAATTGCTTTGTCGGCCACGGTTGCCAACATCGAGGACTTCTCCGTCTGGCTCGCAGGTCGAGGCAGATCGCCAGGGCGAGTCATCAATGTGCCGGCGACTGAAAAGAAGCGGGACTTTGAGGTGGCGTTGTTTGCCGGCGGTGATGACGCCGAAATATCCCCTGCTGAAAACTATCCTGAGTATCGTCGAATCATCAGGCTGTGCGAGCTGCTGGCGGGCAAACGATCCATTGTGTTCGTGCGCTCAAGGCGCGGGGCCGAGGAACTTGCCCAGGCTCTGGTTAAGTTCAAGCAGAACGGTCTGGCGCGGCAGATAGAGGTTCGCACGCACCACTCCGCAATCAGCAAGTTTTTCCGCGAGGAGGCCGAGCGCCTGATCCAGGTCGCATCGATTCAAGGCGTCAACGGCATCATCAGCACCTCGACGCTTGAGCTGGGTATCGACATTGGCGAGCTGGATCGAGTCGTGCAGATGGACGCCCTGTCCAGCCCCAGCGCGTTTCTACAGCGCGTGGGCCGTACCGGGCGCAGAGAGGGCAGGCCGCAGTATTTTCGGGGTCTTTGCGTCGAGATCGACGACCTGGTGCTGCTCACGGCAGTGGTGAGTCTGGGTTCGCGAGGTATCTCAGAAACCATCCCATTGCGGCGGCGCTGTTTTCACCTGATGGCCCACCAGTTGATTTGCATGGCGCTGCAGCACAATGGTGTGGACTCCGATCTCGCCTGGTCGGTTCTTTCTGCCGCCAATAGCTTCAGCGGAATCACCCGCGACGAGTTTGAATTCTTGGTGTCGCACATGATCAAGACTGAGTATCTGCGCGATGTCGACAATCTGCTGGTGGTTGCTGAAAACACTGAGAAGTATTTTCTCTTTGCTGGCTGGCGTCGGCTGTTTGCGGTGTTTGATAGCGCACCGATGTACGACGTGTTCGAGGAGAAAAACCAGGTTGGCACATTGGACTCCGCCTTCGTTGAGTCCCTGACGACGCCATTCCTATTCATGCTGGCGGCCCGACCCTGGAAGGCGCTGTCGGTAGATCATAAGCGAAGAACGGTAAAGGCCAAGCGCTCTACCGACGCTGTGGCGCCTCGGTGGA
>JBDRQZ010000546.1:0-3162 GCA_043826025.1 bacterium
GCGCAGGTTGCGAACAGCGCGAATACTCATCCCGCGATTTCCTGATAGCCGGCAGCACGATAGTCGATGGTCCCCAGACCGGACTTCTGTGCCAGTTTAATGTGCGCCACCTGGTCTGCTTCCAGACCGAGGAACTCACAACCCCGCGCATCGGCAGCCACCGGATCGGTGGCACAGATCACGGTGTCGGGATGAATGACATCGTCGAGCGAGCCGCCTTGGGGTCCCCCCCGCGTGAGCACCCGCGTGGCATCGACCACTGTCAGCGTCGGGGTGGCAAACGCCGTGAGATCGACAATCGACTGGTCGATCTGCTGGTGGAGTTGATTGCGACGCCCGCCAAGAATGCCGTAGAGATTTTTCATGCCAATCGTGCAGCGCGACAAGGAGTGCTGTTTGACAATCGGCATGTTGATCAGCTTGTCACATTCGATGAAGTGCCTGAGCACCGGCCATTCGGTCAAGATCGCGCCGCCCAGGTCGCTTTGGATGAAGTCATCATCGCTGGGCAAGAGGACTTTTGCCCCGGCGGTTTCGGCCGCCTCACGAATCCCGGAGCGCAGAAAACAGCGGCGCGACTCATTGCAGGAGATATCGGAGACTACCACCTCTGCCGCGCCCGCCGCCAGACACTGACGCACCATCTCTGCCACCAGGAGCGGACTGGTGTTTGCCGCCTGCTCGGCAGTGCGGTCCCAGCCGATGTTCGGTTTGATCGTGACCCGCTCTCCCGCCTTGACAAATCGTCCGATACCGCCGATGGCCGCTAACGCAGCGCGCAGCGCCAGCTCGGGATCCTTGTTGGTGGCGGCAACCACTGTCGGCAACTGAGAAGCTGCGGCAACTTTGAAATCCGGCTTAAGCGCCACAACCTCCGGCTGCCCGACAATCTCGCGGTTGTGAAATGCCACGCCGACCGCCCCGGTGGCTATCGCTAATGCCGCAGCGCGGCCGCTCTTGAGCAGAAATTCGCGACGATCCATAGCTGCCGACCTCCTTGCTGGCTTAAGCCCAATATAAAGAATGTTGCTAATCCAGACAATCTTAACCTCAGCGGCCTTGATTAATTCCAGTTTCGCTCTTATCTTACTCAAAATAGACACGGAGTGTAGCGCGGACGTTCCGCCAACCGCCAATTAAAGCTATGCCGCAGCAGCAAGAATCTGACAATGTCGCGATTGTCGTCACCGATCTTGAAGGGAATGTCCGGCACCGTAGCGGTCAGGTCGAAGAACTAATTGGCTGTCCGCCACTGACAGACGCTGACGCCTCGCCCTTTCCGGCCTGGTTTTCCGCAGCCAGCCGCATCGATGCTTTAGAAATGCTGGCCGAATGTTTGAATCGCGGCTGGTCGGCCGAACATCAGCTAATCTGCCGACACTCCGACGGACATGAGTTCCCACTGTGGGTCGAATGCTCACTGGTCACCGACAGTGCTGGCCAACCGGCCAATATCACCTGGCTTCTGCGAGAGACGGAGAGCCAGCAGCACCTGCAGGCAGCGCTGGCTGAGAGCAAAGAGAAGTATCGCCACCTGTTCGAGACCTCGCCGTCGGGAGTCACCCTGCTCTCGCTCACGGGGGAGGTCATTGACTGTAATCCAACCACCGCAGCGATTGCCGGCTTCAGCCGTGAGGAATTGATCGGTCGGTCCTTCCTCGAGTTGCTGACAATCCCGACCGGCGACCGCAATCAATTGAACTCTCTTTTTTCGGAGGTGCTGAGTTCCGACGTCTCGAATCACTTCGAAGTTCAGATTCTGCGAGGCGGCAGCGAACCACGCTGGACCGAGAACTTCACCTCGATTCTTCACAGCGAAGGCAAACCATATGCGGTGCAGGTAATCACGCGGGACATCACCGAGCGAAGACGTATGGAGAAAGCCCTGCGAGACAGCGAGGCCCGCTTCCGGGAATTGGCGGACCTGCTGCCGCAGACTGTCTTTGAGATGGAGGCAGGAGGCCGGTTGACCTATGTCAACTACGAGGCGCTAAGGCAATTCGGCTACAGCCAGGCCGATTTCGATACCGGCTTGAGCGCCCTGCAGATGTTTGTGCCGGAGAATCGGGAACGGCTCGTCGAAAATATCCAGCTGCGGCTCCAGAAGAAGATCGCCGCCGGACAGGGATACACGGCGCTACGAAAAGATGGGACGACGTTCCCGGCACGCACCTACACCTCATTCATTACCCGGGACGAGGAAGTAGTCGGTCTGCGAGGCTTGGTCTTTGACATGACCGAAGTCCAGCTTGCCGCCGAGCAGGTGCGCGAGTCTGAGGAGCGCTTCCGCACGATCGCCGAGTCGATGCCGCTGGCAGTGATCATCACCCGGCCGGAAGATGGCATCTTCCTGTACGCCAACTCGAAATTCAAGCAGGAGTATGGTTTCAGCGACGAGTCGATCGCCTCAATGAGGACTCTGGATTATTTCGCAAGGCCCGAGGATCGTCGGCACATGTTGAAGGTCATAGAACGTGAAGGTCAGCTGAAGGACTATGAAATCGATGTCATCAGAGGCGACGGTACACCAATGACCATCAGGGTCGCCGTCACTCCAGTTATCTATGCCGGCAAATCGGCCATGCTCTCTGTACTCGAGGATATCACTGCGCGCAAGCAGGCCGAGTTGGCTCTGCGCGAATCGGAACGACGCTATCGAGAACTGCAGGACAATATCCCGATCGGGATCTTCCAGAGTACACCGGATGGTAAGATACTCTTCGTCAACCGCGAAGCTTTGAAAATCACAGGCTACGATTCGACCGACGAATTCAGCAACATGGCCGCCTTTGGCAACTACTTCAATCCGCAGAAACGTGATGAATTCGTGCAGCAGCTACGACAGCAAGGCTTCGTCGCCAATTTCGAGGCTGAGTTCAAGCGCAAAGACGGGGCAATCATCTGGGCGAATCTTCAGGCGCGGGCAGTCTACGATTCGGAAGGGAATCTTGACTACTTCGACGGCACCTTTGTCGATGTCACCGAGCGCCGCGCCGCCGAGGCGGCTGAACGTCAGGCTCGCGAGCAACTCAGCGCCACCCTTGATGCTCTGCCCGACCTCCTCTTCGAGGTTGACCGCGAGGGACGGATCTACAGTTGGCACTCGTCGAATCCGGAGGAGCTTTATGTGCCGCCGGAGCGGTTCATGGGCAAGACAATGTC
>JBDRQZ010000547.1:0-7082 GCA_043826025.1 bacterium
TGATATCGCCGGCGATGACGACACTCTGCAGATTATCGTCACCTCCATGACCGACAGCGATGTCGCCGATACACTGGAAATCATTACGACCGTCGATGAACACACTGATGTCAAAGATGAGGAATATGTGTTGCCGGGGCAGTTCAGCTTGGCGCAGAACTATCCCAACCCCTTCAATATGGAGACCGTGATCAGTTTCTCGCTGGCCAAGTCGGCTGAGGTTGATTTGGCGATTTATGATGTGCTGGGCCGACGGATTCAGACTCTGACACTCGGTTATCTTGCCGCCGGTGAACATCGGCTGGCCTGGAATGGCATCGACAGCCAGGGCAGCGAGGTTGCCAGCGGACTCTACTTCTACCGGCTCAGCGTCGGCGACTCGGCGCTGACCCGCAAGATGGTGCTTTTGAAGTAACCCTGTTTCTGACTACGATTACTATTACAACGCCCCGCCGGTCGGCGGGGCGTTTTTGTTACCTGCAAAAAGTGCTTGTCGGAAGCCGTAGGAAATGAGTAACTACGGATAGAGCAACCGGGGAAAACATCGGTAGGAAGAACGCCTGGATATAGCAGTTGGCCCTGCGCCAAAGCTGACAAATGAAGATCCTTGACGGTCGATATCAATTCGAGGGCCTGTTGTCGGAGCGTGGCCCCGCCAAACTCTGGCTGGCAACCGACCGCGAACTCAAGCGCTCGCTGGCAATTCGCGAAATTGGTGGCCGACCGCCACGCGGTCCCAGCCCGGTCGATGGCGTGCTCTGGGCAACCTGCGCGCTGACTCAGGTGCGCCATCAGACGCTGGAAGAAGTCATCGCCCTGCGTGAAGACAATGAGCGCAACATTTTCGCGTTTTGCACCTACGAGGAAGCAATCCCCTGGCACAAGCTGATCGCGCAAGCGGGGCGGCAGCCGTTGCAATCGGAGGAAGTGCTCTACCTGCTGGGTCAGGCCGCTTCCGGTCTGGCGGTGGCGCACACGGCACGTGAAAGAGTGAGTGGTCGTAGCTGGCGGTTGTTTCATCACAGCCTCAACCCGGAAAACCTCTTTGTGACCCGCGCCGGTCAGGTGCAGATCACCGGCTTCGGCCTGGCGAGTCTGGAGATCGAGCCGAGCCTCAGCGAACTTGCCTACCTGGCGCCGGAACAACTTGATGGCGGCATTCCGGATGGAGCGGCAGATATTTTCAGCCTGGGGGTTATCGGTTACGAGCTGCTTACGGGTCGCGCCCTGTTCATGCAGCCCGGCAAATCGGAACTGATGACGGCGATTCTCAAAGGGGAGTACGATCTCTCGGAGATGGCCCGTATAAGCAGTGATGGGGTGGCGGTGGAGATAATCACCCGCTGCCTCTATCGGGAATTGCATCACCGCTTCCAGTCGGCCGCCCAGGTGGCTGACAAGATCAAGGCGGTGCTGCAAACACGCGACTTTGACCCTGAAAGAAAGCTCAGAGAAAGGGTTGCCAATCTCTACGAGACTCCTAAATTAGAGACTGCGGACCTGCGCGAGCAGCATCTCCGCACAAAAGTCTTTGAGTCATCGGCATTTATCCAAACGATGGGTGAACAGATGAGCGGATATGGACAGTCTGGCGGGAAGAAGCCAAAACCGGGCGAGGAAACTGTAATTGCCTCGCTGAAGATGGGTGAGCGGGTGCGCCGCATGAGCCCCGGCGGTGGCGGCAGCCTGGTAAAAATTCTGGCGATTGTGGCGGCGGTACTGGCGGTGGTCATTATCGCGATTTTGGTGCGGGAGTGGCTCAACCGGCCGGGCGCGCCAGTTACCGAACTGCGGACCGGCGAGATCAATACCCTTCCGGCAGGCGCGGAAGTCTATCTGGCCGATTCACTGGTCGGCACAACTCCGGGGGTGTTTACATTAAAACCGGAGAGCGAGATTACGATCAAGCATCCCTGCTGCCCTGATACGGCGGTGATGGTTGATTTCGAGCAGTTTGCGGAGGGACCGCTGGAACTTACCACCATGTTGCGAATTGTTTCGAATCCTATTGGCGCAGACGTCATGGTTAATGGCGAGAAGCTGGAGGGCGAGACTCCCTATGATCTGCCGGTGCGGGGCGCCGATACGGTTCAGATTAACCTCGCCTACTCCGGCAGGAAAGATATCTCGCTGGGGCCAATAGCGGTGGTCGATCTGATCGACACCGAGGACAAGAATTTCGATATCGGCACTCTGGCTGAGGGCGGGTTTGAGGTGACCGGGATTTTTGCCGGTCAGCCGCGCCCCGAGCCGAAAGTCAAGATCACCAGCTATCCCAGTGGCGCGACAGTCACGATAAGTCAGAGCAACGAGGTAGTCGGCACGACACCGGTTAGTTATTCATTTGAGAACGACCCCGTTAAGCTGGTCCTGTCGCTGCCGGGTTATGAGGATGCGGTCTACACGATCCCTGCCGCGTCGGCACGACAGAGCAGCTATCAACTGCCGCTGTTCCGCCGGATCTGGGTGACCGCCTATGAAGAGGGAGATATCGAAAAGACGGTCGAGTGTAGTTTCAAAGAGGTGGAGTGGCTCGGCAAGCGACGCGAGAATGAAGATGGTCGCGGCTTTGAGCAGGCGACTCCCGCCTATGTGCGGCTGCCCGGCACCGAATGCCGGATATTGCTTTCTGCGCCGGGCTACTATGATACCGACACGATTGTAACAGCCTCGCAGAAGGAATTGATCGCGGTGATGCAGCCGCAGGCGGGTCAGTCGACGGCCAGCACCGAGCAGGCGCCCCCGACGCAGACGACGCAAGCGACGCCCCAGGAAGGAGTTATCCCGCAGGGTCAGGCTGAGGTCAGGATTTTTGTGACCGACAAGGATGACCGCCCGGTGAGTGGCTCTACGATAACGGCCGAATATGAGAACGGCGACCGCAAAGAAAATCTCGAACTGGGCGTGACCGATGCCGACGGTAAATTGGTAAGATACGTACTTCCGGGCAAATATAAGTTCATTGCCAAGCATTTAGACTATAAGCTGGGCAAGGAGTCGCAGGAAGTTAAGGTCGGTGGTCGATACGTGAAGACGATTTCGATCAAGAGGAGATAGTTTGGCGAATTTCGTCTTACTCAAGGGCGGAGAACAATATAAGGTCTTCGATTTCGACGGCAACGTCGCGCGGGTTGGTTCGGGCGAGCATGTCGACCTCCAACTGGCCGACACCGGCACCGAGCAGGATATCTTTCTGCTGCTGCTCACCGACCGTGGCTATGACCTGCAACCGATTGCTCCGAATGTCACGGTCTCGGTAAACGGTACACTAGTCGAGAGACTCACGCCACTGCCGGAGCAGGCGAAAGTAAGTTTTCTCGACTACCTGATGGTGGTCAGCTATGGCGGCACTCAGCCGGTCGAACAACCGACTGCACAGGCTGCCGCCGCGCGACCCGCACCGTCGCCGCCAGCGGGAGATGCACCGACCCAGCGACCTGCGGCTACGCCTCCGCCAAAAGCGTCCGACACACCGACCAGGACGATGGATGTAGTCCAACCGGGGGCCTCTACCGAACCCGGTGTACCGCCGTCAGGCCCCAAGCCTGCGGCAACACCACCGGTCGCTCCTGCTCCACCTCCTGCAAAGAAGAAGGACCCGTCGACAGCTCCGGGTAATATTCAGACGCCCCCGCCACCACCGCGACAACCGGTGGAGGCCAAGACCGAGCTGATCCATCACGCGCCACCGCCACCACCGCGACAGCCGGAACCGGTACGTGAGGCCCCAAAGCCACGAATCGAAGCCGACTACGCACTGGTTGGTTTGAGTGGCCAGCATGCCGGCAAGGTTTTTCCCATTGATGCCGAGGAGTTCGTGGTCGGCCGGGACCGCAGTTGTAATCTGGCAATCGAGCGTGATGAAAAAGGTCGCCCCGACAGCGCGATTTCGCGAGAGCATTTTACGATTGTTTCACGCGAGGGTGAACTGAGTGTGGTCGACCGAAATAGCAAGCTACGCACGTATGTGAATGGCAAGGTGCTTGAGCCGGATCAGCGCGAGCCGATTGCGCCTGAAGATATTATCTCGATCCCGTCGCCCGGAGGTGAGGTCAAATTCAGACTCTGTTTCGCCGATGATCCCAATCCCTATCCCGACATCAAGAAGAGTTTCCCCTGGCTGCCGGTCATTGGTTTGGTATCGTTGATTGTCATTCTGGCCTTCGTGCTCTACAAGTTCCTGGGGAGTAATTAGCTCATGAAGATCCGATTTGCCGGTACTACCGATGTCGGTCGCGTGCGTGACCACAACGAAGATTATTTCGCAATCGTACCCGAGCAGAATCTTGCGGTAGTCTGCGACGGCATGGGTGGTCATGCCGCCGGCGAAGTAGCCAGCCGGATTGCGGTCGAGACGATCTTTCGCATTTTCGACACTCAGGATCACACGATGTTCGACCGCGCGGAATTCCCCTACCCGGTCGAGACTGTCTCCCCGCTGGGCAAGCTGCTGCTGGGGGCGATTGCGGTCGCCAATCAGCGGGTGTTCGATGCCGGCAACAAACGCAGCGAGCTGACGGGGATGGGCACCACCGTGGTGGCGTGCAGTTTCCATGATGGCGGCGCCTCGATTTGCCATGCCGGTGACAGCCGGGTCTACCTCTTCCGTAACGGCGAACTGCGGCAGCTAACCAGCGACCATTCCTGGGTCAATGAATTGATGCAGCAATATAATATGACCGAAGAAGAGTCGAAGGCGCATGTCAACAGCAATGTAATCACCCGCGCCCTCGGCACCCGGCAGGAGATCAAGATCGATATTGCCGAAGTGAGGTTGGCGGCCGGCGATCTCTTGTTGCTCTGCTCCGATGGGCTTTCCGGGATGGTCAACGACGAACTGCTGCGCGAGACGATGGCCGAACTCCAGTCGGAACCGCAGCAACTGGTCGAACGTCTGGTTGAGCTGGCCAATGAGAATGGCGGAGTCGACAATGTTACCGCCTGTGTCGCTGAAGTTCTGGAGACCGACGCAGACTCCAGTCTGACTGAAATCGATGTTGCCACTGTCGATTGGGGCTCCGGCACTTCGCTTGAGGAAGTCTACCAAATGGTAGGCACGCTGTTCAGCGAGAGCGAGGCGGCGCCAACTGATCCGCCCGGCGGCAAAGAGGTTACCCGCATCGAGGCTAAAAAAAAAAGCGTAAACCGACGCTAGTCCTGCTGCTGCTGCTGATCGTGCTGCTGATCTTGGTTCTTTACGTATTGGGTTACCTGGACAATTTGCTGGCCTGAATTGACGGTGTTTTGCCGTTGCCTTTTTCAGTTACCTGCGTAAATTGTAGTTTCCAGTCGGAGAGGTGTCCGAGTTGGTCGAAGGAGCACGCCTGGAAAGTGTGTAGGCCTCAAAAGGGTCTCCAGGGTTCGAATCCCTGCCTCTCCGCTTGAGAAAATCAGGTCAATGTAGCCAGACCAGACTCGCACCATCGAGAGAGGAACATAATGCCGGAACTGCATCATGGAGTCGACCATGCCTAAGTACGTAATCGCCGTGCTCCTGATCTGCGGACTCGGCCATGCCGCCGCTGCACAGGGTTTCTACGACATTGACAGTGTCCGGACAATCGAGATAGTCTTTGCCGAGGCAAACTGGGATCAGATTCTCGACAGCCTCTTTGCCGAAGGCAATGAGGAGCGCTTGCTGGGCACGGCGTATATCGATGGCCTCGAGTTCGACAGCGTCGGCGTCAGATATAAGGGCTATAGCACCTACAGCCTGAATCGAGTCAAGAGTCCATTCAACATCAAGCTCGATTACATCATCGGCGACCAGGAACTTGAAGGCTACGGCACACTCAAGCTGGCTAATGTCTGGTATGACCCCAGCTTCCTGCGCGAGGTGCTGGGCTACGAGATTGCCCGCAAGTATATGCCAGCCTCGCTTGCCAACTACGCCAATGTCTATGTCAACGGCACTCTGCTGGGCCTCTATGTCAGCGTTCAGGATGTTGACAAGTATTTCATGCGAACTCACTTTCATGCGGATGAGGGAGCGCGCTTTAAGGGTGAAACCGATGGCTCGCCCGAGGTTCTGGTTGTCTGGGGTTATGAGGGGGAAGATTCGGCCAGCTATCACGACACCTTCGAATTGGAATCCGATGCCGGCTGGGCCGACCTGATCCACTTCCTGGATACGCTCAACAATTTCACCGCTGCCGTCGAGAAAGTCCTCGACGTCGATCGGCATCTCTGGATGCTGGCTTATGACAATCTGCTGGTTAATCTCGATGCGCCGATCAATTTCGCGCACAACTACTATCTGTTCCGCGATGACTCCTATCGCTTCAACCCGATCATCTGGGACCTGAACATGAATTTCGGGGGATTCTCCTCCATCATTGGCGGGCAGAATCTGAACATCACGCAGATGCAGCAATTGACCCCTTACTTCAATGAGACCAACCCCAATTATCCGATCATCAACAGGATTCTCGCCAACGCGACCTATAAGAAGAAGTATGTCGCGCACATGAAGACAATCATCGCCGAGAATTTCGCCAACGGTTGGTACAGCGCGCGCGGGCTTGAGTTACAGGACATCATCGACCAGCATGTTCAAACCGACCCCAACAAGTTCTCCACTTACAGCGCATTCCTCACCAACCTGGAATCCCAGGCGGGACTGGCGCCCGGGATTGTCCAACTGATGGCAGCGAGGATCGATTATCTGAACGGTCTCGCGGCATTTCAGGCCCAGGCGCCGGCGATCAGCGAGGTGAACCATGATCCCTCCGAGGTAGTGGCATACTCGACTTTGTGGATCACCGCAAGTGTAAGTAGCGCGACATCGGTCAGCCTTGCTTATCGAGACAACGAAATCGAACCATTCGAGAGCATCGCTATGTTCGATGACGGCGGCCACGAGGATGGCAGCGCCGGCGATGGCATCTATGGGGTTTCGTTGCAGACGAATGCGACCGATATCCACTATTACATTTATGCCGAGAACGCTAACGCTGCAACCTTCGAGCCGACCCGGGCGGAATTTGAGGACTCGGTGATCAGCGTGACCTCGTCGGCCACCACCCCGATTGTCATCAACGAATTCCTGGCTGATAACGAGACGACGCAGCAGGACCAGGATG
>JBDRQZ010000548.1:0-5145 GCA_043826025.1 bacterium
GATTGACAATCCAGGGGATCAGCGAAGTATTTTCGACCGGATCCCAGGCCCAATAGCCGCCCCAGCCTAGTGTCTCATAGGCCCAGTAGCCACCCATGAAAATACCTGCCGCCAGCACCGCCGTACCCAGCGCCGACAAGGGGAAGACATTCTTGACCCAGTCGCGGTAATCGTTACGCGCCAGCGCTGCCAGAGCAAAGGAGAATGGCACCGCCAACAAGGAAAAGCCGGTGAACACGATCGGCGGGTGAATCACCATCCAATAGTTTTGCAGTAGAGGATTAAGCCCCATGCCCTCCGGTACACTCGCCACCGCCATCGGGTCGGAGGCCGCAAAAGGAGAGCGCGCCACGAGTAAGAGCAGGAAGAAACAATTGACCAGCATGTAGAAAAAGAGCGCGGTCGGTTGTCTCTCGCTGTGGCGTTGTACCAGAAAGAGGCCCAGGATCGAGAGAACCGTCAGCCAGAAAAGAAAGGAGCCAACCTGCCCGGCCCAGAAAGTCGATATCAGAAAACCAAGCGGCAGGTCGGTCGACGAATATGAGTGCACATAGGCGATGGCAAAGTTGTGATCCAGGATCTGCTTGAGCAGCCAGAAACTGGTCGCCAGCGTGGCAATCGTGAACACCAGATAGGCGCGGCGCGCCAGGCTGAGCCACTGTTCGCGACCGAAAAGCGCGCCGCCATAGCCGACCAGCGAAGTGAGCGCCATCACGCAGGCCACCGCCAGGAAGCTGTTGCCGATCAACGGCACGCTCATGCCTCACCCTCTTTCATCTCAGTCTCGCCCAGATATTTCGAGGGACACTTGACCAGTAACTGATCGGCGGCGAACTTCTCGTCTCCGTATGCGCCAATTGCCACAACGTGAGAGGCCTGATCGAAGTTGCCCGGCATGATGCCGCTGTATTCGACTTGCATGGTGAGGCCTTCTTCATCGGTGATCGGAAAGGTCAGCACCTGCGCCTCGGCGTTGTATACCACCTGATCATGATCGATTGCGCCCATGACCTGCACGCGGGTCCCGCGCTGCTGCGCTTCCGTAAAGGAAACGTAGCTGGTCAGGGAGCCGGTGAAGGTGCTGGCCGCCCAAACAGCAACAGCGATGACAATCACTGCCGCTAAAACTAACTTAATCTTCAATTGCGTCTCTCCAGTTCTCTGGTCTTGCGGTCGAGTCGGAATAGCAGAAAGAAGAGTCCGACCCAGATCACAATGTTTACGAAGAGAACCGTGTAGTTTGAAGTCATAAAGCGTTCTCCATCTCGCGCTTGACTTGAATACGATGTAGACGATTGCCGAGCACGAACAGCCAGAAGTATATAACAGTAAAACAGAAAAGCGATACAAAAAATATCCACATTACAACCGGCCCCATACCGGATTGCAGTTTTTCGTTGATCACAGTGTCCCTGGGGTGCAGGCTTTGTGGCATGATTCGCGGAAAGACGAAAATCAGGAAGATCATCGTCGGAAAGGCAAAGAGCGAATAGACCGAAGAGAGGGTCGCCCGCCGTTCCGGGTCGGTCAGCGCTGTGCGCAACGAGAAATAAGCGCCGTAGATCAACAATAGAATGAAGATCGAGAGCATGCGCGGCTCGCCCCAGTTCCAGTAGGTGTGCCAGGTCACCTTGGCGAATATCGAGCCCGAGATAGTCGCGAGAATCGCGAAAGCCAGCCCCAACTGCGCCGACCAGGAAGAACGCCAGTCGTCGAGCGGCTCGCGTTTGCGCAGGTAGCGGATCGCATAAACCATATTGACCGTGTAAGCCATCGCCGCCAGCCAGGCCATCGGGACATGGTAGAAGATGATCCGCGACGCCTCACCATTGGCCGGCTGCGGCACCGGCGACAGGAAACTCGCGACGATCACCGCCATCATCAGCAGCAACAGGCCGAGTTGTAATGAAACTCTAAGACTTCCAGACATAATCAAACAATACCAACGATAGGGTGATCACGATAACGTCATAAGCGACCAATAGTCGCAACTGGTCGGCGGCGACACTCCAACTTTCCTGCGCCAACGCTGCCTCGGTGCCGCCGATCGCTACCAACAGAAGCGGCAGCAGCACCGGAAATGAAAGCACGCCAAACAGCGCCCCGCGTACCGCTGCCTTGGCGACCATCGCGCCTATAATAGTTGTACCACCGGCCAAGCCGATGGTACCCAGGATAGTTACGGCGATCAGCAGTCCCCAGTTGGCCTGAGTGACATTCATGAAGGCCAAATAGAGCGGCGTCAGCAAACCACAGAGAATAAACAGCAACAGCGTGTTGAAGAACAACTTGCCGACATAAATCACTGCCGGACGAGCAAAGAGCTGCAAGGTCTGGGCCGTGCCTTTGTCCTCCTCACGGCTGAAAACATTGAAAAGCGAGGTTACAGCGCTGAAGAAAATCGCAATCCAGTAGAGCGCGGCCAGCGCCTTTTCACTCAGTTTGACCTGCATCAACGAGACACTGATGATCACCAGAGTCGTGCCGGCGAACATCAAAAGCGCATTGAGACTGTATCGCGAACGCAATTCGGCCCGCAGATCCTTCTGCAGCACTGCTGCCGCGCTACCCAGCCAGGTTGACAATCTCATCCGCATGCCGCAGATCATCCTTTTCATTTGTCGCGATGATTACCAGGCGATCCTGCTTGCGAGTGGCAATCAACCGCGCGGCCATCTCTTTGCCATTCTCATCCAGATTGGCCGTCGGCTCATCGAGCAAGAGCACAACTGAATCGGCCAGCCAGGCCAGCGCATACTTAAGCCGCTGCTTCATCCCGGAGGAGTACACCGCGACCCGATCATGCCCGCGGCCGGCCAGCCCAACTTCCTGTAGGAGTTCATCCTGCCTGCTGGCGTTGAACCGCAGTCCAAGCACGCGACTGAAGAATCTCAGGTTTTCATGTCCGGTGAGGGTGTCATAGAGCGAAAGCTCCGGCGAGATAAGGGTAAACATCCCCTGCTGATCGATCGGATCGAGGCTGTCGGCTCCGAGTTCGAAGCGCACGCTGCCACGGCTGGGACGCTGCAAACCGGCAAGGGTTTTCATCAGCGTGGTTTTGCCAGAGCCGTTCGGGCCGGTGATTGCCAGACAGCCGGGGGCGGCAATGGCGAACTCCAGCCCGCGCAGCACTGCCCGATTTTCGAAGTTTTTACACAGATCGGTGACGACGAGCTTCGTGGACCGACTCTCTCTAGCATTCATGGAGGTCAATATTACGGTGCACCGCTCTACGGTCAACAACTTTACTTGCAATCAGGAGTCAGCCGGGTCAGTTTACTTCGTTACCCAGTCGGCTCCAGCGCACCCGTTCATGGAAGTGCAAGAAGTTGTACCAGATGCTTTCCGGCCAGGTCAGCGGATCGGACCATTCCCAGCGCGGCGCATCGGGATCGGGTGGATCTCCCCAGGACCAGTGAATCACCAGCGCCTTGCCCAGTATCAAGTCCTCATCAACCACACCCCAATAGCGGGAATCATAGGAATCGTCGCGGTTGTCGCCCATCATGAAGTAGGTACCTTCCGGTACCCGGAATGGTCCAAAACCGGAGCGCGCACTCGGGTTGGGATGATTCTTGAACTTGACGTTCGGATAATCGGCGATCGGTTCGCCGTCGACATACACTGTCTTGTCTTTCACCGTCACGGTCTGTCCCCCGACCGCGATACAGCGCTTTACATAATTCGTGGAGCGGTCGCCCGGCCATTTGAAGACTACGACATCGCCCGGCTTCGGATCGCGCAGCCCGGGCAGCGTGACACCGATGAGTGGAATGTGGATTCCATAGATGAACTTGTTGGCGAGCAGGAAGTCGCCGACGAGGATTGTATCCTCCATCGAGCCGGTGGGAACATTGTAGGCCTCGATCACCGAGTACTTAATCAGCAAGGCCATCAGCAGCGCGTAAATCAGTGACTTGACAGTGTTCATCGGTCCGTAGCCTTTCTCATCTGATTACCGACAGCAATCTCCCCCAGCGCACCCGCTCCGGAAGATGAGCGATATTATACGTCAACGAACTCAGGAATGAAAGCGGTTTACCGGCTTGCACCCGGGGCGCCTCAGGATCGGGTCGCCAGGACCAGTGGATCAACCAGGCGCGTCCGATAATCTCACTGCGGGGCACGCAACCCCAGAAGCGTGAGTCGGTCGAGTGATCGCGATTGTCGCCGAGGAGGAAATAATTATCCGCAGGAATCTGTAGTGGCCCGAAATTGTCGCGCGGCCGCAACAGCAGCCCGGAAGCAATCATCGAATCCTCATGCTGGACATAACCTGACTCCTCTATCGCCTGACCATTCACCATCACCTGCTTGTCCACGATCTCGACCCAGTCGCCGCCTCGCGCAATGATTCGTTTGATGAAGTTCTTTTCCGGCTGATCGGCATGATGGAAAACGACAACATCGCCAACCTGAGGCTCTCTAATCGAGGGCAAACGAAGGTTCAACAGCGGCACCTGCATGCCGAAGACGAACTTGTCCGCAAGCAGATAATCACCGACCAAAAGTGTACTCTCCATCGATTCCGAAGGGATGCGGTAGGCCTCGACCAGACAAACCTTCACGAACAGCGCCAACACCACGGCAAGCACGATTATCCTCAGATAGCGCGTAAGAGTCGAGAGCAGGTGATGCCGCTGATTTTTGTTGTCCGGCAAGTTAATCTCCAAAATCAGGCTGTTTAATGCGTCATCTCCTAGTACGCGGCAGCCAATTCTAAGTTCCGGCGAAGCCGCGAAGCGGCTGTCACTGAGTTGCAGCACTCAGCCAACTATGTTGAGTCTACGGTGTCAAACGAATTTGACAACCTTGACTATGCGCTGACAGGCCTTTGCTGACAAGTCGAATTACTTCCCATGCTCCTCACGGGTCGCGACCTGTCAGCCTGCTCGGGCCAATTATCTGGACACTGGAGATTCGTTTTTCTATATTGAAGTTTCCCTCGGCTCGGGTGTGCACCTGGTTGCCCTTTGACCCGGCCGCCGGAGCCGAAGTGTATGAAGTTGTCAATCGTCATTCCCTGCTATAATGAAGAAAGCACAATCCTGGAATTGCTGCGCCGGGTGCAAGCGGTCGATCTCGGCGGTGTTAAGAAGGAAGTGATCGTCGTTGATGATTGCTCCACCGATCGCACCCGCGAAT
>JBDRQZ010000549.1:0-2894 GCA_043826025.1 bacterium
CTTCTTGGGGCCGACGCCTTTCACAAACTGAACCTCGATTTGCGCAGGGTTTTCGATCAGACTCATGCTGGAAAATCGCGGCGCAGCATCCGCCAGTCAACCACAATAGGCAGAATGTGACTCACCTGGTCGAATCGGAACTCTCCAACTCAGTTTGCCAACGGTGCAGATCGCCAAGGCAGCTCTCCAGAAACAGGCGGTCCTCTCCCGATGTCCCGTCCAAGACAGCCTCAATCCGCCGGCGCGCCTCTATGATGTTGTCCGCAGATTTGATGGCACTGGCTTTGCGGTAAGCGTAGGTAGCAGCTTGCTGAGCATTTCCGGCAGAGTCGCTTGCTGCAATCAGCGAATCAAACTGCGCCGCGGTCGGCGTCGGCGGCTGCTCCAATCCCGTCAGATTCAAAGATATTTCCTGTGCAGAATTCTCCGACAGGCGAAGAATGTCGCGCTGGGCGCTTTGAAGATCGGAAATGCCGGTGGCAGTCTGCTCGCGCTTGACCTTCTTGAGCTGTTCGGCCGTCGGTTCCTGGACACTCTGTGGCCGCGGTGCGCTTGCGGCCGTGCCGGCACCTTCACTCAGTTCCTCCGTTTCGACTTGAGGTCCTTCCAGTGGCTTCGGCGGTTCAGCGTCAGCGCTCGGACCTCCGGCAGTTGCCGAACCACCTGCAGCCTTCTCGACAGATTCCGCCACAACAGCATCGGAAAGCTCATCTCGATCTTCGGCTGGCTGAGCTTCATGAATTGCGGCCTTAGACTCAGCCTCCAATTCGACTTTCACTTCGCCAGCCCGGCCACCACGAACATGAAGTGCTTCCAGCCTCAGAGAATCTGTCGCCTGCAACCGGGGCATAGGTGGAGCTGGCTGGTGATAGGTTTCGATGGCAGGTTTGTACAATTCGGTGGAGATCAGCGCAATCAGCAGCACCGCCGCTGCCGAGCCGGCAATCGCGATTACCCGGCCGCGCACCAGCGCGAGCTTTGACCAGAAAGAAAGCGGCCCGGGCGTCGCCTCGCGAGCCAGTTGGGAGTCGATCCGTTCCGCCAGATTATCGAAATAACCGGGCGCCGGCATCTCGATCTCGGTCCGGCGCGCCAACGCATCGAGCTTACGCATCTGCTCTAATTGCGCCTGCAGGTCAGGATGCTTGAGCAGCTCTCTCTCGAAAGCGGCCCTCTCCCGCTCAGCTAGTTCGCCATCCAAGAAGGCAACCAGATGATTTTCCAGATACTCGCGATCCATCTACTTCTCCAACAAGTCCCCGAGAGCCTCGACCAACCGCTGACGAGCCCGATGCAGCCGCGACATGACCGTACCGATACTGATTTTCAGCGCTCTGGCGATCTCCTGATAGCTTTGCTCCTCATGCATCCGCAGCACAAAGACCGTGCGAAATTCGGACGGCAAGGCCTGTAAGGCCTCATCATAGCGCCGGTCAATCTCCTTCTGGGTCAACTCCTGCTCCGGGTTACTGCCGGAGTTGGATATTGTCTGCTGCGCAATCACGACTTCGCTCTCTTCGCTGCCAAGCTGAAATTGCTGTCGTTTCAGGTAGTTGAGCGCGTTGTTTGTGGCGATTGTTGCGAGCCAGCTCCAGAAGGAATACTGGCGATCAAACCTGCCAATTGCCTGATATGCTTTAATAAACGCCTCCTGGGTCAAATCATCGGCAACATCGTGCGAGCCGCCATAGCGCCGACAGAGCCGGTAAACTCGCTTCTGATAGCGCCGCACCAGGACGCCGTAAGCCTCGCGGTCCCCCTTCTGGGTGCGGCGAATCAACTCCGCATCGGCGACCTCATCCGGGCCAACTGCAAGTAATACTATCTGCAGCAAGGTTTATTCCCCTGGCTCGGAGCCGAGAATTCGCAAGAGTGCCCGCTCCCAGATCTGGGCTGGAGGTTCGGTGCCGAATCGTTCCGCTGCCGCAACCTGATAGACTTCCTCCAGGGCAGCGACTAGTTCTTCAGGCTGCCAGCGGTTGCTCTGCCGCTCGTAGTCCTTGAGGTAATAGGTGTTGCTGCGCAACTTGCCAGCCAGGTCATTGAGTGACAGCGACTTGGCTAGTTCAGGATAGAGCAGCAACTTCTCCAGTTGGCCTGAGATCGCCCAGAAGAGACTGCGCGCCCCGCTGCCACCGGTCGCCAGAACCTGCTGAACGCCCTTGATCGCGGTAGCCAGTTTCCGATTGCCAAGGTAGCTGGCGACTTCATAGTGGCCGAACTGACGGCTCGCGGCGAGGTAGCTCCGTACATCCGCCAGCGCAAGTCGATCTCGATCTGCAAAGGTAATACTGATCTTCTCCACTTCATTTTCAATATCGCCGCAGTCGCGGCCCACAACTCGGCAAACCTCGGTGATCGCGTCGTCAGCGAGAGTGATCCCCCGCGCCTGAAAGCGGGACTGGACATAGCCGGGGAGCTGCTGGTTGCTCAACTCCTTGAGTTTGATTGTCGCGCAGAGCGCAGCCAGTCCCTTACCCAGCTTAGTGCGACCATCGAGCTTCTTGGCGATGCCGATGAAAGTCACGGTGGGGTCGAGTCTGGGCAAGGCTTTCATCAGATACTCCTGCCCTGCTGCGGGCACCCGGTGCAGAGCGTTGACCACCACCACCGTATTGCCACCGAGTAGCGGCACCGAGTTCAGCGCCTCCTGCAGAGCCTGGGGATTCGCTTTCTGGCCTGCCAGTTCGGTCTTGCCATAAGCCCGCTGTCCCGGGGGCAGACAGGCTTTGACTACTTTCTCCGTCAGCAGAAATTGCTGATAGTATTCTTCGCCCAGCAGCAAATAGCGCGGCTCGACCTTGCCCAGCTCCAATTTCTGTAACGCGGCGGCATAACTCACCTGTGCCATGCGAATAAGGTCAGGGATTCTTAGGCGCTTGTCAATCCTCAAG
>JBDRQZ010000550.1:0-4414 GCA_043826025.1 bacterium
GGCTCTTGGTGATCTTGATCCGGCTTTTGCCACTCTCCGGAAGCCCATACATCACTTCTTCGAGACGATTGGTCATCATCGTCTGCAGCCGGCGGGCGCCGATATTCTCCGACGTTTCATTGGCCAGCATTGCCAACCTTGAGATCTCCTTGATCGCCGGTTCATCAAAACTGATACTCACACCTTCGGTAGCCAACAGCGCAGTGTACTGCTTAATCAAAGCGTTTTTCGGTTCGCTCAAAATTCGGACCAAATCCTTTTCCGACAAAGAATCAAGCTCCACGCGGATCGGGAATCTCCCCTGCAACTCGGGGATCAGGTCGGAGGGTTTAGCGGAATGAAAAGCTCCGGCGGCGATAAAGAGCATGTGCACGGTGGAGACCATCCCATACTTGGTCGCCACGCTGCTGCCCTCAACGATCGGCAGGATATCACGCTGCACCCCCTCACGGGAAACATCAGGGCCGGTGCCGCCGCCATCGCGGTCGGCGATTTTGTCGATCTCATCGACAAAGACAATCCCGGAATTCTGCGCCCGGTCAAGCGCCTCGCCAATCACCTCATCCATATCGATCAATTTCGCCGCCTCTTCCTGCAACAGGAACCGGCGCGCTTCGGCGACCGTGAGTTTACGCTGCTTCTTTTGCTGCGGCATCAACCCGGAGAACATCTCCTGAAAATTCACTCCCAGCTCTTCCATCCCCTGCGGTGTGAAAACCTCAATCACCGGGAAGCGATTGGTCGGGGTCTCGACCTCCAGCGTGCGGGTGTCAAGCAGCCCTTGTTTGAGCTGCTGACGCAGCTTGTCGCGAGTACGCTGATATTTTTCTTCAAGTTCCTCAGTCGGCTCGGCGGCAGTGCGTTTGCGCTGACGGGGCAGCAGCAGGTCGAGAATACGCTCTTCGGTGAGTCGTTCAGCTTTTTCCTGGACTGCTTCCGTCTTTTCTTTCTTGACCATCTGCACCGCGAGCTCAACCAGATCGCGAATCATCGATTCGACATCGCGACCCACATAGCCGACCTCGGTGAACTTGGAGGCTTCGACTTTCACAAATGGCGCCCCTGCGAGATTGGCCAGTCGCCGCGCGATCTCAGTCTTACCGACCCCGGTCGGGCCGATCAGGATGATATTATTGGGGACGATCTCATGCTTGATTTCGCCCACGACCGCCTGACGACGCCAGCGGTTGCGCAAAGCAATGGCGACCATCTTCTTCGCTTGATCCTGCCCGATGATATACTTGTCAAGCTCGGCGACGATCTGTCGTGGTGTAAGATGTTGCTCCAAACCCTAAACTTCTCCGCTGCTGAAAGTTGCTAGTATAACACCGCCGCTCGGCGAGAGCAATGCTATTTTAGCTTGTCGACGGTGATGTGCCGGTTGGTGTAGATGCAGATATCGGCGGCGATTTCCAGCGATTTGCGGACAATTTCCTCGGCGGACAGCTTGGTATGCTGCACCAGCGCCCGACAAGCTGCCAGCGCAAAAGGACCGCCAGAGCCAATCGCGACAATGCCATCCTCCGGCTCGACCACATCGCCCGACCCGGAGATAATCAGCGCGTGCTCTTTGTCCATAACCGCCAGCAGCGCCTCCAGTTGGCGCAGATACTTGTCGCGACGCCAGTCTTTGGCCAACTCGACCGCGGCGCGATTCAGATTGTCGGAGAATTCATCCAGCTTCGCCTCAAAACGCTCATAGAGAGTAAAGGCATCGGCTGATGACCCGGCGAAGCCTGCCAGAATTGCACCATCGGCCAGCCGCCTGATTTTGGTCGCAGTGGCCTTCAGGATCGTGTCTTCCAGCGTTACCTGGCCATCGCCGCCCAGCGCGACCATGCCTTTGTGTCGCAGGCCGAGTATTGTCGTTGAACGTATCATTTCTCAGTCTCCAAAGCGCGTGGATGCGCCTGTTGATATTCACGTTTGAGCGCCGCGGTCGAAAGATGGGTGTAGATCTGGGTCGTCTTGATCGAGGCGTGCCCCAGCAGCTCCGAGACCGCCAGCAAATCGGCGCCATTGTCCAGCAGATGGGTGGCGAAAGAGTGCCGCAAAGCGTGCGGCGAGAGCTTGTTCCCCTCACGCAGTCTCGCCGTATATTTCTCCACGACTCGCGCCACCGAGCGAGTAGTCAGCGGCTTGCCGGCTCGATTGAGAAACAGCCGCTGGGCCGCTGGTCCGAATTCCGTCGTGCGGGCTTCCAGATAGACCGAGAGCCTCTCCGCCGCCAAATCACCGAAAGGCACCTCACGCATCTTGCCCCCTTTCCCAAACACCCGGACAAGCTGTGCGCGACGATCTACGTGCGAATCTGTCAAGCCGGTCAATTCGGCAAGTCGCAGACCGCACTGATAGAACAACTCCAGTATCGCCCGGTCGCGACAGGCCAGAAACCCCTCTCCCTGCGGCAATTCCATCAGTAACTCGGCCTCTCTGGCAACCAGATAGCGAGGCAGATGCTTATCCACCCGAAAACCAGAGAATTCCAGGTCGGCCAGCGATTCACCTTTGGCCTCACGACTCAGAAAACGGAAATAGCTGCGCAGACTGGCGAGTTTGCGGCTGATTGAACGGTTGGAGAGCTTTCGAGACTTCAACGCGTAGAGGTAACCGCGCACCAGCGGGTAGGTGACATCGCGCTCGGTAGTCGGTTTATCGCGCAGCTTGCCGACATAAGCGTGAAAATCGGCCAGATCACCCGCGTAGGCACGCAGCGTATGAGGCGAGTATTGCCGGACGCTGCGCAGATAGTCCAGAAATGGCTGAACCTCAGCGAAGAGGTCTTGATTCATGCAGGCAATTAGGGGGCAAAAACAACTGCTGGCAAGCTAAACCTTGGCGGACTCGACCTGGTTCTGCTGATCGATTGGCTCTCGGAAGCGACATTCCGGGCAGTAGTAATGCGGCCCGTGGGTCTTGGTTTCCTTTTCCTGCACCCAGCTATGGCCGCAGTTGCTGCAAGCCCGATTAACCGGCTTGGCCCAGGAAGCGAAATCGCAATCGGGATAGCGGGAGCAACCCCAGAAAGTCTTGCCGCGACGGGTGCGCCGCTCGACGACGTCGCCGTCACAGCTATCCTTGGGGCACTTGATCCCAGTCGGGATCGGCTTGGTATTCTTGCATTCGGGATAGGCGCTGCAGGCGATGAACTTGCCGAAGCGGCCCTCGCGGATGACCATCGGGGCGCCGCAAAGTTCGCACTTCTCATCCAGTTCCTGTACCGGCTCGCCGTTAAGCGGCATCGTATTCTTACACTCAGGGTAGCCACTGCAGGCCAGGAAACGGCCGTTGCGACCCCACTTCTCGATCATCGGCTGGCCGCATTTGTCGCATACATGCTCGGAGACCTTCTGGGTCGCTTTCTTGATCTCATCTCGCTTGGCCTCGACTTCATCGAGCCGGACGGCGAAGGGCCTGTAGAAATCAGACAACACCTGTCGCCAGCCATATTCGCCAGTCTCGATTTTGTCGAGCTCGTTTTCCATGTCAGCCGTGAACTGAATCGAAAAGATATCGGGAAAGAGCGTGATCAGCAGTTCATTGACCGTCTTCCCGAGATCGGTCGGCTGTAAACGGCGGCTCTCTAGCTCGACATATTTGCGCGTTTTGAGACGTGAGAGAATCTGCGCATAAGTAGAGGGACGACCGATCCCGTCAGACTCCAACTCTTTCACCAATGAAGCTTCCGTGAAACGCGGCGGCGGTTTGGTGAAATGCTGAGTCGGCTCGACTCCCGCGCAGGTAAGTTTCTGTTCCTTATCGAGATGCGGCAGTTCGGTTTCGCCGCTATCGCCATTACCATTGCCATTCTCCGCCGGGGTCATCGAGTAAGCCGCCAGGAAACCCTCAAAGGCGGTCTTCGAACTTGTTGCGCGGAAGAGATATTTACCACCGGCGATTTCAACCGTAAGCTGATCAATCTGCGCCGGCGCCATCTGGGAGGCAAGAAAGCGGCTGAAAATCAACTGGTAGAGCTTGAATTGCTCCTTGGTCAGGTAGCGTTTCGATTTCTCCGGATCATACTGCAGGCTGGTGGGGCGAATCGCCTCATGCGCATCCTGGGCCGACTTCTTGGTCTTGTAGAAATTCGGCTTTTCGGGATAGAATTCCGGTCCATAGTGCTCGGTGATAAACTCTTTGGCCTGGGCGCGCGCTTCGTCGGCGATTCGCACCGAATCGGTACGCATGTAGGTAATCAGGCCGACTGGGCCCTCATCGCCGAGTTCGATACCTTCATAGAGCTGCTGGGCAATCATCATCGTCCGCGACGGCGCAAAACCAAGCCGCACCGAAGCATCCTGCTGCAGGGTGCTGGTAATATAGGGCGGTAATGGCCGCCGAGTGCGCTTCTCCACCCGGACATCATCAACCTGATAGTGCTGAGCCAGCAGGTCTTTCTGCAGCGCCTCGGCAT
>JBDRQZ010000551.1:0-3567 GCA_043826025.1 bacterium
GAAGTACAACGAGGGCATTAAGCTGAAACAGGATGGCAAATTCGCCGAAGCGGAGGCCGCCCTGACAGCCGCGATTGGCTTGCACGCCGATTACGCCCTCGCCTACCTGGAGTTGGGGAACGTCCAGTTTGCCCAGAAGAAATATGGCGAGGCGGAAACGTCTTTCCAGAAGGTCATCGATCTCGATGCCTCCAATGCGAATGCCTGGTACAATCTGGGCATGACTCAGATGACTACCAACCAGTACAAGAGTGCAGTTACCTCGCTGAAGAAAGCTATCGAATTGAAGCCGACCGATCTGGACGCCAAGAAGGTGCTGGCGGAGACCTACTACGCCTCGGATCAATTCGATGCTGCGGTCACGGCCTACCGGGATTGTCTTGCCCTCGATTCAAACGATGCCGTGACGTATGCCAACCTGGCCAAGTCCTATCGCGGCAAGGACGATCTGGAAGGTGCGGCAGCAGCTTATCAGAAAGCGGTTGCACTCGATCCCAACTTCGCCGAGGCCTACTTCAACCTTGGTAATGCTCTCAAGGATTCCAAGAAGTACACTGGCGCCATCTCGGCATACAAGAAGGCGATTGGAGCAGACAAGACCATGTACAATGCCTACTACAATCTGGCAATCACCTACCAGATGGCTGAGATGTATCAAGAGGCTCTTGATGGTTACAAGGACTTCGTTAGAGTCGCCGAAGGCAAGAAGGGCATGAGCGCCCAACTCAAGCGCGCCAAGGAGTATATCCCGAAGCTTGAGGAGTATCTCTCGCAATTCTAACGTGGAGAGAGCAGCTTTTGAATCGCGGAGCGGTAGGCCGGCAGGCGGACTCGCCTGAGCAGGTCTCCCGCTTCTTTATGGCAACAACGTTTTAACCGGGATTTTCAGGTGATTCGAGCAGCAGCATCGATACTTGATCTAATCGGCAACACCCCGATAGTCGACCTGCCCCGGACCGTCACCGGCGTGGCGGGCCAGGTTCTCTGCAAACTTGATATCCTCAATCCGACCGGCTCGATCAAGGATCGGATGGCCAAGTATATCATCCAGCGTGAGCTGGAGCGTGGGCGTCTGTCGCAGGGTGACACCATCTGCGACAACACTTCCGGCAATGCCGGTGCTTCGATCGCAATGGTGGCTTCGGTCAGCGGTCTGAAGAGCGTCATCACTACGCCGGAGAAAACGTCGCGGGAGAAGACCGACCTGATGCGCTCCTACGGCGCCGAGGTGATCGTCACCCCCGACGAAGCGAGCGTCGATGACCCACGACATTGCTATCAACTGGCCAAGCGACTCTCCGAGGAACGGGGCTACTACTGGCTTAACCAGTACGACAACCCCCTGAATCCGGAAGCGCACTACAAAGCGACTGGGCCGGAGATCTGGCAGCAGTGCGGCGGCAAGCTGACTCATTTCCTGATGGGAATCGGCACCGGCGGGACGATTTCGGGGGTTGGTCGTTATCTCAAAGAACAGAATCCGAATATCAGGATCATTGGTGTCGAACCGCGAGGATCGCTGTTTACGGCGATCCACGCCGGGGAGACTCCACCTGAGCCGGAGCCCTGCAAAGTCGAGGGTATTGGCACCGACAAGCCGGTCGCGGCTTTCCATAAGCAATATATCGATAGGGTGATCCAGATCGGCGACAATGAGGCCTTTCTCGCGGCTCGCTTTCTCACCCGCACCACCGGAATCTCGGTCGGCGGCTCGACCGGCTCAGCCTTCGCGGCCTTGAGCGTCATACAGGAAGAGTTGGGGCCTGAGAGTTGCCTGATGTTTCTGGCCTGCGACAGCGGGATCAGGTACATCACCAAGTTTTTCTCCGATGACTGGATGCGCCGCCAGGGGATGCGTCTCGAAACCGAGGAGGAGCAAGATGTCCCGGTGCGCTGAGCGAATGTTCTGGCTCGGCCTTGCTCTCTCCTTTCTGCTGAATCTGCTTGACTCACAGCCACTGCTTGCGGAAGCTCCGAAGCTGGAGTTTTCCGAGAAGGAGTTCTTTTTCGGGTACATCCCTGCCGATGTCGTCGCCCGGCATGACTACTGGCTCCGGAACACCGGCGATGCCCCATTGGCGATTACTGAGGTCAAACCGACCTGCAGTTGCACCGAGTTTGAGCTTGCCCGGCCGACAGTCCCGCCCGGTGATTCGGTTCGACTGGCTGTCTTTTTCAGTGCGGAGAGGATGTTTAATCGGGTCGTCAAGATGCTCATTGTGACCTCCAACGATCCAGATAAGTCAGTTGATACCATTGTCTTCGCGGCGTTAGTTAATAGAGAACATGATCTAGTAAAAGTAGAGCCGCAGCAGCTTGTCTTTGATGCAATAGATCTCGCCAATCCGGAATCGGCGAAGACTTTCATGGTCAGGAATGGCAGTGATGAGACCGTTGAACTCTCGTTGGCTGGCGACCCGCCGGAGGGCTTCGAAGTATTGATTTCACGTAGCCGAATCCGGCCCGGAGCGGAGGCCAAAGTCGATGTGCGGCTGGTGAAGCCTCCGGAGAAGCCGGGATTGCTGCGCACCTCGCTAACTCTGCGGTTTGTTCTGGAGGATGCCTATCGCGTCACGGTGCCGATTACGGCGCAGCTTGGCCAAGCTAGCCCTTGATATTCCCTACCGGCAGCAGCTTGGCAACTTTGCGGGAGATGCCGATCCGCTCTACCGCCTCGATCACATCATCGATATTCTTGTAAGCAAACCCGGCCTCTTCAGCCAGACCGCGTAACGACGCGGCGCGCAGCATAATCCCCGAATCTTCCATCTGCTGGCGCAGCTTGTCGCCCCGGATCGCCTTCTTCGCCTGCATCCGCGACATTGTCCGCCCGGCACCGTGCAAGGTCGAGCCATATGTTTCTGTCGCTGAAAGCTCCGTGCCGACCAGCAGATAGGCCCCGGTCTCCATCGAGCCACCCACCAGGACCGGCTGCCCCACATCACGGTAACGCGCCGGCAGGCCCGCCATGCCGGGGCCAAAGGAGCGCGTTGCGCCCTTGCGATGGACGATAACCTCCTGTTCGCGGCCCTCAATGGTATAGCGCTCGCGCTTGGCGATATTGTGGGCGACATCGTAGATTGTGCTTAAGCCCAGTTCCGCATCGCTCTTGCCGAACACTTCCCGGAAAGCGCGTCGCACATGGTGGACAATTACCTGTCGGTTGGCGAAGGCATTGTTGGCGGCGCAGTTCATCGCCTTGAAATAACGTTGACCTTCGGGTGAATTGAAGGGTGCACAGGCCAGTTCGCGGTCATTGATCTCGATGCCATATCTCTTCACTGCCTCGGTGAACACCTGCAGGTAATCGGTAGCAATTTGGTGGCCGAAACCGCGTGAGCCGCAGTGGATGTTAATCAGAATCTGATTGGGGCGGTCCAGCCCGAAGCGCTGCGCGACCTTGGTATCGTAGATGTTCTCCTCCCGGACTACTTCAAGCTCAAGGTAATGATTGCCGGAACCGAGCGTGCCTATCTGATCAATCCCCCGCTGAAAAGCCTTGGGTGAAACGCAGTCGGGGTCTGCCGGGGTGAGATGTCCCCCCTGCTCGATGCTGTCGCGGTCGGC
>JBDRQZ010000552.1:0-3020 GCA_043826025.1 bacterium
TCGACCACCAGCATCTTGATCTCGGCCTCGGTGAGCTTGGGATATTTAGCGAATACCTTGGCATCGAGTGCGGCCTGGGTATCCCTGACAGCTTTGGCGGCGGCAGACTCTGCTTCGATCAATTCCAGACAGTGCATGAGGGCATCGCGCTCCTCGTCACTATCAGCCTCGCCCTTGATAGTCTTCAGCCGCTCTTTCACACCCGCCTTGGTGACCTTGCCCTTGTCATCGGTGGCGTCTTCGAGCAGGCTTTTTTCGCCGGTATGTTCCTCAACGTACTCCTCCAGTTCCCGCGCAGCAGTTTCCTGCTGGGCCTGTAAGTCGTCAATAGCGGCTTGTTCCTCGGCATAGTAGCGGGCGACGATCAGGCCCGGAGGCACCAGATCCATCTTGTACTTCTTGCGCTTTATGGTCAGGTCGGGCGTCTCCTTGATCTTCTTATCCTTGTCCTCGATGATGCCACGCGGCTTGGCGGCCTCAACCCAGCCATCGACGGCAATGAGATAGACATCGTCCTGCATCACCTCGGCCCAATAGTCCATCAGGCGCTGGTAGACATCGTAGCGATCGAGCAGAGGAAGATCGGCGAAGCGGGTCAGCAGATCCTCCGACAGAGTATGGATAATGTCCTTGGGCTTGGCTTCGACCTTAAGCCTCTTGAGCAACGGCTCGTGAGCCACGCGCCAATTATCGAAGATGAAGGCGACGCGGTCGGCGTAGGTCTTGAACTCTGGGTGGTCGAGGATAGTCGCCTTGACCTTGTTCGTCTCAATCCGGGCCTCGCTGTAGCCCTCGCGACCGTTATTCTTGAACAGGGTTTTGCGCAGCGACGGGAAAACTGCCCAGTATTCTCCCAGGTCGTCGATGTCGCGGTTGGGAATACCGCCATTCAGGTGGGCGTGGAGATCGTGCAGGTCCTCCGGCTCGGATGAGTCGATGTAGCGCGGGATGTTCAAGTTGTAGTCGTTGGCTTCGCTCGCGATCTCGGCGATGGGCACCATGCGGGAGAAACGGGGCTGCTCAAGCTGCGAGTTGAACACCTCGACAGTCCGGTGGATGTCCTGGGCGCGCAGACGGTTCTTGTTGCAGTCCTTCATGAACCCTTTGGAGGCATCAATCATGAAAATGCCAGCGCGGCTTTGGGCGTCTTCCTTGTCGATGATGATAATGCAGGCGGGGATGCCTGTACCATAAAACAGATTGGCAGGTAGGCCAATGATGCCTTTGATCAGACCGCGTTTGATAAGACTGCGACGGATGTCGGCTTCCCTGTTACCCCGGAACAGTACCCCGTGTGGCAAAATGATCGCCCCCTTGCCTTTGCTCTTGAGGGACTTGATCAGGTGCAGCAGAAAGGCGTAATCGCCATTCTTGGCGGGAGGAGTGCCATACTCGAAGCGGCCGAACTCGTCGTTGTCCGGGTCAAGACCGTTGGACCATGCTTTGGTGGAAAACGGTGGATTGGCAACGGCGAAATCGAAGGTTCTCAGGCCGCCATCTTGGTTCTTGAAGTGGGGAGCAGCCAGTGTGTTGTCGCGCCATAGTTCGGCCCCCTCATGGCCGTGCAAGATCATATTCATCCTGGCCAGGGCCCATGTGGCGTTGTCCATCTCCTGACCGTAGATAGTGATACCGCGCGGGGATTCGTCCGCAGCCTTGAGAAGCAACGATCCGGAGCCGCAGGTGGGGTCGTAAATCGTCTGGTCCTGGCGCGTATCGGGACCGATGCCGACCACCTTGGCCATAATGCGGGAGACTTCGGCCGGGGTGTAGAATTGACCCTTGCTCTTACCAGACTCGGTGGCAAAGTGCCGCATGAGGTACTCATAGGCGTCACCAAGCAGGTCGTCCCCTTCGGCTCGGTTGGAGCGAAAATCGAGGGTGTCGAAGATCGCAACCAACTTGGAGAGACGATCGCGCTTCTCCTGGCCACGCCCGAGCTTGTCTTCATCATCGAAGTCGGCCTGGTCGATCACGCCTTTAAGGTCGTTCTCCTCTGCCAAGCGGCCGATAATCTTGTTTATCTTTTCGCCGATCTCCTTGTTGCCCTTGAGCTTGACCATATCGGCGAAGCTGCTGCCATCTGGGACATCGATAGGCGCATCGGACTGGCCGGCATATTTGTCGGACACGTATTTTATGAACAGCAGCGTGAGGATGTAGTCCTTGTACTGCGAGGCGTCCATGCCGCCGCGCAACTCGTCGCAGCTGCTCCAAAGGGAGCTATATAGTTGGGATTTCTTCAGCGCCATATCGTCGTCAGCCATGCCTGCTTAGGAGTCGTGGCCCGGTGGGACAAGGTGTCGGTGGGTAATCCAAACTCTGTTTCGAGCACAAGCTCAACAGCATCCGCATGGCACTCCTTATCCTGTAGTCCGAAGATGACCGTGCCCGCTCCGGCACTCCTTCAAGTCCTGTTGGCGATCTATGCCGGGGCAGCACAGCCTAAGGCTACAAGTTAATCGGGTAGGCTTCAGATGTCAAACTGAGTTAGAGAGGAGATCGCGTGCGACAGCGAGAGTTCCCTTGCGCACAGGGCCGAGCCGTTCATTTGGCTTTGTTTCGCAGAATTAGGTATCGGCGGATAGCTCGACGTGGATAGGCGGAGGGACGGCGTCGCCCTGTCGGGCTCGCTGGAGGCGTTCGAGCTGGTTCAGGGCGCGGTAAAGCTGCCGTTCGATGGTGGTTTCGTAGCGGAGCAGGGTGTTGGCGGCGTCAGCGTCCGGAATGCTCAGCACCATGGATTCGGCCTGCAGCTCCAGCTTCTCCTTGCTTTTCACCTGAGCCCTGGCCTCGGTCAGACGGTCAATCTCACGGTCAATGGTATCAAGCATCAATTGCTTGCACTGAGATCCGTCCATGTCGGACAATCGCCGAGAAGTATTTCCCGGATCGGCGGCGGCCTCTTCTGCCAACCTATCGATAAACATGAGACCCGTGACAACCGAGTAGTCTGAATGGGCATAGAACTTGAAGAGGCTATCTCGTGCGCGCTCCGAAAAGCGGCCCTCCTCCTCAAT
>JBDRQZ010000553.1:0-3957 GCA_043826025.1 bacterium
AGTGACGTCCATTTTGTAATGCTTGGCTGGTCAAGCAGTTACGCTCCGTGCGGGGTGACCAGACAATTAAAGATGGGTTACGTCGATCCACACTGTACATAAACCCGACATGCCAACTTCCGGTAATGGACAGCGCATCAAAAAAGCCCCGGACCTGTTGTCCGAGGCTTCAATATCTCGAATCAGAGTTTGTATTTTACTTGCGGCGGAATCTCCGCACTGCCATACCGACGAGACCGATACCGAAGAGCGCCAGCGTACCCGGCTCTGGGACTTCGCAGCCACCGGTAATCTCGAAGGCAAACCCGTCATCGGCAGCTGGATCAATCTCGCTGAGATGTTTCCAGTTACTCATGCCCTCGTATACCCAATCCTCCTGGAAGGGATCACCATCTCCCATAGCCCAGAACCAATTGACCAGGTCGCCATCTGAGATGGCGTAGACGCTGAACCAGAGGTACTGCGGCCCAGCCAGAGTGAATGGAGTGGTCAGATCGAGCCAGTAGGAATAGACCGGGTTGCCGACAACATCATCGCCAGTCGGCGTTGCGCCGGCAGCGCCCGCGACATACTGTTCATACAGCAGATTGCCGGGCAACGGTGCGCCGGCAGCCTGATCGTAGATCTGGAAGACGAAGCCATCGATGTCGGCATTTTCGTACCAAGGCGTTCCCCACCAGTGAAAATCTGTCATCGTAAACGAGCCATCCCACCAGTAGTCGGCAAAGCTCTGATGGCCACCGCTGTTGGCATCATAATAGTACGAAGAGAAAGCGTTGGTGCTGTTCCAGTCATATGGATGTGAGTAGTACACATCTGCCTGCAGCATCGGAACCGCAAAGAACATCGTGAGGGCGGTAAGAACGACTAGCAGTTTGAATTTCATGGATTCTTCCTCCAATGGAAAAGAAGCTAATGTTTACTCACCTGACAAAATCTGCCTATTAAGCGGAGAATAAGCAAAACATGTGCCGAAACATGGATTAGGATAAATATTATGCACCGATTAAGTTGTTAGTTTGTAATTGGTTACAAGAGAGATAATCGGTATTTGTGGATAACATTGATCCACGTTTGACTCTCCGTTGTCCGGATCCCTTACAACAGGAAGGATCGCGGATCGACCAATTCTCACAACCGCTTGTATACCAACATATTAAACACTTGGGTGGTTTGTACGGAAATCCGACAGGTACTGCAAAGTGACGACATGGGGGGCTGGGGACACCAGACGATGCCTCAAGCCCAAGCCCTCTCAAGCTTGACATCTTAAGTCTCATCAATTACTTACCGATACTGGGAAACAGATCGCCCTTTCCGGGTAAAACCTGAGATGAACTTGCAACCTATGAGGTATACAATGCGAAACTTGCTCTTGTCGCTGCTGGCGCTTCTAACGCTCCCTTCGACCGCTCTGCTGGCCGCTGATATCAACCCCGGATCCACGATCGCCTTCAATCGTGGCGGCGACATCTGGCTGATGGAAGCCGATGGCTCGAATCAGCGCCCCTGGATAGCCGGCCTGACCAATGTCTATGGCAAAATGAGCTGGGCGCCCGACAACAGCAAGCTGGCGTTCTGCCGCATGGGGCAGGTTTCCACGCAATACCCCGATGGCGGCATGCATCAGCATCGCGCCTACGACCTCTTCTACGCCTATCCCGACTCCGCCGACAACTGGTGGGAGGGCATTACCCAAACGCTGGGCTCCTCCTGGCCTGAGTTCGCCGCCGACGGTAAGAAGATTGCTATGGTACATGATCTGGAAGCCGACAACGCTCAGGCGAGCCTGCCGGAGCGCCGGATCGGTTTCTGGGACACCAAGACTTTCGCAGTCACCGATCTGCCTTTCGCGGAGGGCTCCGAACTGATGGCCACGATGCCGACTCTTTCGCCCGACGGCAAACAGGTCGCCCTCATGCTGACTTTGCTCAAGGGACAGCAATTCACCCAGCTCGGCGTGGCCATTGCGGGAATCGACGAGTTTCCGATGTCGGATCAGATGTTGATCGAGCGAGCGGAGAGGCTTGGTAAAGCGATGTCGCCTACCTGGTCGCCCGACGGTAAGTGGATCGCTTATATCTCCAATGACATGAGCAACCCGGGTCTGGTAGTCGTGAGACCTGACCTCAGCGAGAGCAGAGTGGTCTGGTCGCCGCCTGCCGGTCTGGGACTTACCGGCGCAACACCATCCTGGTCCTCGGATTCGCAGCAGTTGCTTTGCGCCACCGTCAATGGTGCAATCTACAAAGTAAGCCTGGCCGGTGGCGAGGCGGTGCGACTGTCCGGACCGGGCAACGACAACAACCCAGCCTGGTGCAACTAGGCGAGTTGAGTCAGCATCTCGGTCAAGAGTCTGACGCCATATCCCGACGCTCCGCGCGGCGTATACTGCCGTCCCCGGAACTCCAGGTCCATGCCGGCGATGTCGATATGCACCCAGGGGTAGTCGCCGACGAAGTGCTTCAGTAGCCGCGATGCGGTGATGGTTCCTGCCGGTCGGCCGCCCGAGTTCTTAATATCGGCGACCGGTGACTCGATCAGGTATTCATAATCATCCCACAGCGGTAGGCGCCAGATGCGCTCGCCGGTGACCTCTGCCGCCCTGGTCAGCCTTTCGATCAAATCTTCCGCAGTCCCCAGCATTGCGGCGGCTGTATGACCCAGAGCGTAGATCACCGCGCCGGTTAGGGTCGCGACGTCGATAATATAATCCGGTTTCAGACGCTGCGCAAAACCGAGCGCATCGGCGAGAATCAGACGCCCCTCTGCGTCGGTGCTGATCACTTCAATCGTCTTGCCGGTGCAAGTGGTCAACACATCGCCGGGCCGGTAGGCTTTGCCGCTCGGCAGATTTTCGCAAGCCGGAATCAACGCCGTTATCTTGAGAGGTACTTTCATTTGGGCCAGCGCCGCTGCCGTGCAGAGCACTACCGCCGCACCCCCCATGTCCTGCTTCATTTCATGCATGTCAAGCGTCGGTTTGATCGAGATGCCGCCGCTGTCGAAAGTGATCCCCTTGCCCACCAGCACCACATGTTTCGCGGCGCGCCGTTTCGGGGTAAAGTCGAGCCTGATGAACTTGAGCGGCTCGGTAGAGCCTTTCGCCACCGCGAGAAACGCCCCCATGCGCCACTTCTCCACCTGAGAACGATTGTAAACCTGCACCCGCAAGCCATGCTTCCGACCAAGCCGGCGCGCTTCATTAGCCAGGATCGAGGGCGTCAACAAATTCGCCGGCATTCCGGTCAGGTCACGCGCCCGATTTTGCAGATCGGAGACTGTCAGACCAGTTCGCAGACCCTGTTTACCAGCAACGATGTCGCTCTGGGCCGGCACCAGGACTGTCAGTCGCGCCGGCTTAGTCCGCTTCCTTTCACCACTTTTCAGATCGTCCAGGAAGTAGCTACCCAGGTTGACACCTTCGACAATCGCCCGCGCCGCCAAGTCGGCGCCGACCTGCCGAAACTGCCCAGCCGGCACCACGAACGCGACGCTCTCGATATGTTTGGCAGTCGCGGCCTTACCTGCCAGCCCGGCAACCTGCCGCAGGCGCTCGACCGTATAGTCTGCTACCTCACCGAGCCCCAGCAGCAAAACTTCCTTGAATGGACAATTCGGCGAGGTCACCAATCTCAACTGGGAGTCAAAACTGCCGTTGAAAACGCCTCGCTTAATCGCGTTGCTGATTTGATTGCCGCTCGCCTGGTCGACCTGCTTCGTTTGTGGGTCTAGCTTTTTCCCTTTGAACAGGGGCACGCAAAGCAGATCAGACTTGACGCTTGATCTATCCAGGACTTCACAGTTGCAGCGCATTCTCAATCTCCACTAGTTGATGGCATGACTATTCACAGAGCCCAATATAGCGGGTCGCAGTCGACAGGGCAAGCCGCCCCCTGAGTTCGGTGCAAAAAAGAAGCGAGTGCCCGCTGGGGACACCCGCCGCTGAATTCAATC
>JBDRQZ010000554.1:0-8308 GCA_043826025.1 bacterium
CCGCACCGACAAAGCCGGTCAAAGTCGCGATCACCGTATCCCCCGCGCCGGTGACATCATAAACCTTCTTGGCAACTGTCGGCAAATGATGGTAACCATCGCCTGACTCAAACAGCGCCATCCCCTCGGAGCCGAGCGTAATCAACAGCGAATCGAGTTGAAGCTGCTCTACCAGCTTGGCGCCGACCTGCTGCAAAGTTGCGTCATCGATAATCTTCATCCCCGCCGCAAAGGAGGCCTCGTTACGGTTCGGCGTAATCAACGACACCCGGTTGTAGTTGGGAAAATTGATCTCTTTCGGGTCGACCGCAGCGAATTTGCCCTGCTCGCGGCAGAGCGGTACCAGTTTATCCAGCAAAGTCCGCGAAATCACACCTTTACCATAATCGGAAATAATCAACGCGTCGATTTCGCCCAGCCGGCTCTTGATATAGTCGAGAATCTTCCCCTCGGTGTACAGATCGAGCGGCACCCGTGATTCCCGGTCGGCGCGCACTACCTGCTGCTTTTGTGCCATAATCCGGGTTTTGAGCGTAGTCGGTCGATTCGAATCGGTGACCAGATAGTGTTGTTCGATCCCCCGCTCTTGCAGGAGTCGCTTGAGTTTGCCCGCCGGTTCATCCTGGCCGATTACCCCGACCAGTTCCACCTTAGCGGAAAGCGCCGCAACATTGCGGGCAACATTGGCCGCGCCGCCTAAGTTGAGAGTCTCAGACTCGATCTCGACTACCGGTACCGGGGCTTCGGGTGAGATCCGCTCGACCTGCCCCCAGAGGTATTGGTCGAGCATAATATCCCCGACGACCAGCACTCGCGCACGTGCTACCGCCTCGAAAAGTTGGTCGAGTCTCTCTCGGTTCGGTCTCATAAGGCCAATTTAGGTTGACTGGGGCCGTAATAATAGTACAATTGCAGGGGCCTGACAAGGAGGAATAATGCAGAAGCCGCAACAGCGACAGATACAGATGGAACTCAAGGAGCCGGAGAGTGAGGGAATTTACTCCAACCTGGCGATGATCGTTCATTCTCCCTCTGAGGTAATCATCGATTTCGCGCGAATGACCCCCGGCGTACCGAAGGCGAAAGTCTACTCGCGAATTATCATGACGCCGCAGAATGCCAAGAACCTGTTGAAGTCATTGCAGGACAACCTCAAGAAATTCGAGGACCGCTTCGGCGAAATCAAGGTCCACGGCCTGCCGGACCAGAAAAATATCGGCTTCACCCATCCGGGCGAGATGGGAGATGACTCTTGAGCGCCAAAGGCAAATTCACATTCATCCTGCACTCCCATCTCCCCTATGTGCTCTCGCACGGGAGCTGGCCGCATGGTACCGACTGGCTCAATGAGGCTGCGGCGGAAACCTATGTCCCGATCCTGAATATGCTCAACTCCCTGCTGGAGGAGGGTTACCACCCGAAGATCACGATCGGTATCTCGCCGGTGCTGGGCGAGCAGTTGGCGCATCCCGATTTCAAGGCGGGGTTTGTCGACTACTGCAAACAGAAGATCAAAGCGGCGCAGGCCGATGTGGTCCAGTTCTCGCGGCAGGAGCGCAAACTGATGCTCTCGCTGGCGGAGATGTGGCAGAACTTCTATCAGGACATCCTCGACAGTTTCATCGGTCGCTACCGGCAGGATATCCCGGCCTCGTTCGGCGAATTGCAGCGTCGGGGCGCTGTCGAGTTGATGACCTGCGGCGCGACGCATGGCTACTATCCCCTGCTTTCGCAGGATACCTCGCTGCAGGCCCAGACCAATATGGCGGTCAAGTCGCACACGCGGTTGTTCGGCGCCCGGCCGCGCGGTATCTGGCTGCCGGAGTGCGCTTATCGACCCCGCTATGAGTGGACGCCGCCGGTTGAATCGGCCGCCGGCAAGAGCAAATATCTGCGCAAGGGTGCGGACGAATTCCTCTCCGAGGCCGGGCTAGATTATTTTGTGATCGACAGCGTGCTGCTCAAGGGCGGCAAAGCAGTCGGCGTCTACATGGATCGCTTCGAGGCGCTCAAGCGGCTCTGGGGGCAGTTTGAGGGGCAGTATGCGCCTCGCGACGAACAGCATGAGCGCTCGCCCCTGGATCTGTATCTGGTCAATTCCAGCGGTGAGAACAAACGGCCGGTGGCGATCTTCACCCGCGACCCCGGCACCGGACTGCAGGTCTGGTCGGGCGAGCATGGCTATCCCGGCGATGGCAACTATCTTGATTTCCACAAAAAGCATTTCCCCGGCGGACATCGCTACTGGAAAGTGACCTCTGCCAAAGCCGATCTGGCCGACAAGCTGGAGTATTATCCGCCCGACGCCGAGGCGCGCCTGCCTGAGAATGCGGCACATTTTGTCTCGCTGATCGAGGCAACCTTGACCGAGCATTATGAGAAAACCGGCCGGGTCGGCATTCTGGCGGCACCATTCGATGCCGAGCTGTTCGGGCACTGGTGGTTCGAGGGGGTTAATTTCCTGGGACTGGTGCTCAAAATGGTTGAAGAGCGGGAGAATGTCGAGCTGACCACGGCTTCTGAGTATCTTGACCAGACCAAGCCGACGCAGGTCGTCTCAATCCCGGAAGGGAGTTGGGGCGAAGGCGGCTACCATTATATCTGGCTCAATGAGTGGGTCGAGTGGACCTGGAAGCACATCTACAACGATGAACTCGCGATGCAGCGACTGGCGCGGCTCTACAAAGATTCCGACAACTCTCAACTGGTTGAGATCGTTAAGCAGGCGGCGCGTGAGCTGATGCTGCTGTCAGCCTCCGACTGGCAGTTTCTGATCTCCACCTGGTCGGCGCGCGACTATGCCGAACTGCGGTTGACCGAACATCATCAGGCATTCCAGCGATTGGGGAAACTGGCCGACAAACTGGCCGGTGGCGAGGAACTAACCAGCGGGGAGCGGGCATTCGTTGCCGATTGCGGCAAACGGGATCAATTGTTCGTGGATATCGAACTCGACTGGTTTGCTGAAGTAAAGTACCCGCCGAACTAAGCGGAAATCAACCGAGAACCGCTTCGGTCGCCGGCGCCAGCGCTGCGTGGAGCTTCTCCACCTGGCCTTGATCGAGATCGGGCAGGATGAAGTTGACCAGGTGCTTCTGCCCCTCTTCGTTGGCTGGCTTGACATTGATCACCAGCGAATCTCGGAGTCTACGGCCATTGCTTTCGGTGAGGATGCTCCTGAGCCGTCGATCGAAATCAGCTAGCGCAACATTAATCTCCCACAGGCAACCGACTCGATAGCTGCAACTGGTGAGCGACTCCTTCTGCAGGAAGGTGAAGTCGCTGGCAGCAATCGGCTGTGCGGCATAGTCGGGTCTCTCGTAGGCATCGCCGTTGCGCTCACCCAGCATGCTTTTCGGCACGTCAAAACAAGCCACGAAATTGGAGGGGGAAGAGGAGAGCGGCATCACATAGAACTTTGCCAGCTTCTGCAACGCAACCAGATCCTCCCTCGAAGCCGCGTGCCCGAGCACCTTGCTGGTGCTGCCGGTAGTCTCCTTGAACTCGACGGCAGACGAGATCAGGTAGCGGATCCGCCGCAGCTTGCCATACTTTGCGATTAGTTCTTCTGACTCAGTGGCAGATATCATAGCGACCCTCTAGCCCCTTCATGGCTGACATTCTTTGTCAGCCTCCTTCTTTCACTATCGGCAGGAATCTGGGTGAAGTTAGCCTCAAGGGTGCGCAAAATTGATATCCCGCGACTTTACTGAATCGGCAAGGTTACGGCGGCCCACCGACTTACGACTGCTCAAATGCGAAACAGGGATTAGCGGGAGCGGAGAAGACTACTGGTCAGCCCGAAGCACGGTAATACCCCAACTCTGCGGGTCACGCGGTTTCTGCGCGTTCCAGACAGCGAAAGAATGGGAGTCATCGGAGATATACCAGACCTCATATTCGCCGGCATCCAGGAGCAGGATATCATCTACCATGCGGTTCTTGTCGGCGCCCCCGGCGGGCATGGTCTTGCGGTAGGTCATCTCCCAGACGATCTGACCCTCCTGCGCCCGACTTATCCAACCGTAGTCATACATGTAGTCGCCCGCGCCTTCGCCAATCGCATAGATTCGGACTTTGGTCGGCTGCTCAAGTTTGAAGCTCTCCACCTTCTCGGCGCTGTTGCCGATGCAGGTCAGTTTCGCCAGCACGGCGTCGCTCTGATCGGGTCGGGCAACCTCCTGAATCTCTTCCGGCTGGCAGCCGCCCGGCAGAGTGTAGAGGGAGACACCATAGTTTTTCGGATCGAAAGGCGCGGCGGCATTAAAAGAACCGTAGCTGTGGGAGCCGTCGGTAACGTAGCCGACCGTGAAGGTGCCTTCATCGAAGTGGACGATATCATCGAAGAGCCGGTTCTTCTGCGCACCGCCGGCAGAGCGCGTGTTGGCCTCCGTCATCTGCCAGAACGTACGCGGCATCCCGGCTTTCTCAATCCAGGCGTAGTCGCAAAAATCGTCGCAACTTCTGTCAAATTCACCGATTGCATAGATCCGCAGGTCGCAGGGTTTGGGGACCTTGAAGGAACGACGCAGACAGACATTGTCGCCGACCTGGGTGATCGCGATCACCGCTGACTCGCAGAAGGTGTCGCGGTAAGGTTTGACATATTTCAGCTCGGATACATCCTCGACATTGACCCGAATCCCATAAGCCTGCGGATTATAGGGCGGGGCGGCGTTAAAATCACCGGCCGCATGAGAGCCGTCGGTGACGTAGTACAGCAGGTAGTCGCCGGCATTGAGTTCCAGGGAGGTTCGCACGCCACGATTCTTAGTGTCGCCACCGACATAGATGGTGTTGTCTTTATCCATCGACCAGATCCGCTGCCGGGAACCGGCATCCATCAGCCAGCCATGGTCGACGAATGCTCGGTCGAATTCCGAGTACTCGCCCAGCGCGACAATCTCCACCTCAAGGGGTTCGGTGCAGGTGAAGCCGACCGAGGAGTAAAGGTCATTGCCCGGTTCGAGAATCTCGGCTACGGTGCGATCTGAGGTATAGCTGCACTCTCGCTGCTTGTAGGCATCACTGTCGGTGGAGAGCTCCAGAACGTACTCACGGACCATCTTGTCGGCCAGCACCTCTCGTTTCGTCCGCTCCAACTCCCAGTCTTTCAGTGTTTCGAGATAGGCTTCCTGCGCGTCGCGGGACTCCTCATCGCCTTCTTCCAATTCCTTCTGCACTTCCGCGAGATTCTTTTCGATCTCCTTTAGCTGTGCTTCCACCTCCTCACCGGCCTTGCGCAACTCCTCGAGCAAATCTTCACTCATCAACTCGACCATGAACTCATAAAGATCGTTCATGTCGTTGAGCTGGATATTAACCTTGCCGGGGCCAAAAGGTGAGCCGGCGTAGAAGTAAACCTCGTAGTCGCCTGGCTCCAGTTCGATGCTGCTGTCATACTCGCGCAGGCGCGGCTCCCCTTCGACTTCGTCGGTGTTGTGGCGCTCCATCACCCAGACAGGGTCAAGACTGCCGGAGCGAATTATCCAGGCGTATCCGGCGAGCTGGGAACTGCCCTCCCAACCGGAGCCGATCGCGTGGATATCAACATCCAGAGGTTCGCTAACCTCAAAGGCCCGGCAAACCAACTCCCCTCTTTTAAGATCATCCAGACGGAGGATTTTGTGCTCGTCGGCCGATGCCGGCTGTGCGGCTGCCATTGTCAGCAGAGCCGCCAACCAGGTCATCGCCCATGTGGGACGCAAGGCTGTCATAATTCTCACCGTGACCCGGGGCATTTGCCCGCTGCTGTAATCATAGCACTCATTCTCTGTATCGCAACTACGAAATCGCCCTGTGACAGTTGCATTTATGTGGGCCAAGAGCCTAGAAACACAGACCGGAGAGGTCCAATTGTTCAGGAATTGAGCAGCCGGCAGCAAGGCTGGCGGCGCTGTTGCCCGCTTTGGCGGCGCGTTGAACTGAGTGACCCTGTAGTCTGGCTGAGAGAAATCCGGCAGCAAACACATCTCCACAACCGGTTGTTTGGCATATAGTTGGCGAATCAAGCGCGCGCAGATGGATACACCGCTGTCGCTTCGGTCCCGGTTCCACTACGAAACAGCCGCTATCCCCAAGCGTGACAAACATGGCTGCGCTGGGGCTCAGATAAAGTCTTGCGAATTCAAGGCACCCGTTTCGCGAGGCAGCTTCGCCCGAGAGTGTGCGATATTCGGGCTCATTCATCTGGAGATAGTCGGCGCAACACAGGTACTCCTGCCAGCGCGGCGGAGGTCGCAGGTAGCGACTGCCATCATGCGCGAGCGCCAGGGTGCGTGAATGAAAGTCGAGGTGAATCGGACCTCGGTATTCCCGCCGCAGCCGTTGCAGATTGCGCCAGGAGATATCATAGCCTGAGATGAAGTTGACCAAAATCAGGTCGGCTTGCAAAGCGAACTCGATCTGTGGCCAACTGATAGCGCCCACACCGCCAGAGAGGGTCTCGCTCCGCTCGGCGGGCGTGCGGTAGCGCATCGTGCAGCGATTGTGCGGATGGGGAACGATTCGGACCGCGTCGAGATTGACAGAGCCACAAGCTGAGCAGGCCGCCAGGATCGGCTCCGCCAGATCGCGGCCGACATTTGTCACCGGGATGATTTCAACTCTCGGACCCATGAGTTGGGCCAGGGCACGGATGTTGTAGAGAATGCCGCCCAGCGACTCCAGCCGATGGCCATCCGGCAGAAAGATCGTGTCGCTGTTGATCGTGCCGATCACGGCGATCCGGAGGTGACTACTATCGGATTCTTTTCCCGGCAGCTTTTTCATTTTCATCAGAATCTTATCCTTAAGTTCGATTTGCGCAACCGATCTGTCATAGCATTGATTATCTTGAGTACGATGCAGAGCTTTTTGATCATTCAGACCGCCTTCATCGGCGATGTCATCCTGGCAATACCTTTGCTGGAGAAGCTGCGTCGGCATTACCCCGAAGCCGCGTTCGATTTTCTGGTCCGCGCCGGCTGCGAGGAATTGTTCAGCAACCATCCGCTGGTGCGTCGAGTGCTGGTTTGGGAGAAGCACCAGGGTAAGTATCTGAACCTCTGGCGGACACTGCGCCTCATTCGCAAGCAACGCTACGATTGTGTGATCAACTGCCAGCGTTTTGCAGCGACCGGCGTGTTGACCGGATTCTCGGCGGCGCGAATGCGGATCGGTTTCGAGGGAAACCCTCTGGCATGGCGATTCACCCACAAGGTTTCGCATGAATTCGGCAGCGGCAAACATGAGATCGAGCGCAACCTGAAACTGATCGAATCGATGACCAACAATCGGCTGGTGCGGCCCAGACTCTATCCGGCCGAGAGCGATTTCGAGCTGGTGCGACGCTTTCAGGAAAAGCCTTATCTTTGCATAGCGCCGACTTCGGTCTGGTTCACCAAGCAGTGGCCGGCGGAAAAATGGGTCGAGCTGATTGGCAAACTCGTCGGCCGTTTTACGATCTACCTCGTGGGTGGCAAAGCTGATCGCGGGGCCTGTCAGGAAATCAGCGAACGTTGTAGCTCGACAACTGTGATCAACCTCGCCGGCAATCTGACTCTCTTGCAGACTGCGGCGCTGATGGCTGGGGCACGGATGAATTATGTCAATGACTCCGCGCCGTTACATCTCGCCTCGGCGATGAACGCTCCGGTAACCGTGGTATTCTGTTCGACGGTGCCGGAGTTCGGCTTCGGTCCCCTCTCCGACAATTCACGCATTGTGCAGACGCCGTTGGTCTTGCGTTGCCGTCCCTGCGGCATTCATGGCCGCCGGGAATGCCCGGAAAAGCACTTCGACTGCGCCCGCTCGATCAAAGTCGAGAGCTTGCTTGCCGACGCTTCCGCCCAGCAGACTTCACTGGGGATATAAAAAGGGCAGCCACTGAGGTGACTGCCCGTGAAATCGTCGCGTTTCTGCTCTACTCGCAAGCGTCGCAGGGGGGCGGGCCACTGTTGAAGATGTAGTTGATCAATTCGACCACATCGGTAATGTTGACCGCACCATCACAGTCGGCGTCACCAGCCACCAACGGATCGGGCGCAAACTGGTCGCCGAAAATGTAGTTAATCAGATAAACCGCATCGGTGATATTGACCGCCAGGTCGCCGTCGGCGTCGCCACAGAAATAATGGTCGCAGGTAACCTCGAATGAGGACTCGCAGAACAGCCCGCCGCCATCCTCGCAGCGCACCGTCACAGTACAGACCTCATCACCGCTCGGCGTATAACACCACTGGCCGTCGGTAATCTGACCCGGACCGGAGATCAACACCGGACCGCTTGAAAGATTACCATCCGGATCGGTGCAACCAACCGGCAGGCA
>JBDRQZ010000555.1:0-4545 GCA_043826025.1 bacterium
CTCCTGGGCGGTCTCGACGCTGGTCGGCGGCGCGATTATCGAGCGCTACGGCTTCGTACCCTCCTTCTGGCTGGCGATCGCTTTCTACACCGTCTCGGCACTCTTCTATTACCTCTATTTCGCCAAGTCGGAACGTGCCGAAAACGGTCACTACCGCGTAGTACCGCCGGGTATGCACTGATTTGTGTTGCCGCGCGCCTCTAAAATCGGTTTAATTGCATCTCTGAAATGGCGGCAGAGATAAGTGGTGGTGCGCCCTTCCGGAGATAGGCGGCGCACGGGGGCAGATGTCGGCATCGGTGGCAAGTCGGGCGCAGGTGGCGCATTTGTTGTCTTAAGGATGCTGGATTAATGGCTGTGGAAGAAATCAGAAACAACCTGGTGCAGACGATGGCGTCGCTGCTCTCGCTGGACGCGGCCGAGCTTGACGCGATGTTCGAGGCGCCGCGTCAGCGGGAGCATGGCGACCTGGCATTGCCCTGTTTCAAGCTTGCCAAGCAGTTGCGACAGCCACCGCCGAAAATCGCCGCCGATCTTGAGGCGAAGCTGAAGGCAGCCGGTTTGCCGGCGGGCGTGGAAAAAATCGAGCAACTTGCCGGCTACCTGAACTTCACCTTTGCCGCCGAAGCTGTTGCCGGCAGCGCCCTGCAGGATATCCTCAGTGCCGGTGAGAGTTATGGTTCGAGCACAATCGGCAAGGGCCAGAAAGTTGTTCTCGAATACTCCTCGGTTAATATCGCCAAGCCGTTCGGCATCGGCCATCTGCGTTCGACGATCATCGGCGCGGCACTCGCGCGGGTGCACCAGAAACTTGGTTTCGAGGTCGTGCGGATAAATCACCTCGGCGACTGGGGCACTCAATTCGGCAAGCTGATCGCGGCCTATCGGCTCTGGGGCAGCGAGATCGAGTTCGGCGATAACGCCATTTATGATCTCTATCAACTTTATGTGCGATTCCATGAGGCCGCCAAGGATGATCCCACGCTTGAAGAACGCGGTCGCGAGGAGTTTCGCAAACTGGAAGCAGGTGACCCGGATAGCAGGCAGCTTTGGCAGCGCTTCCATGAACTCTCGATGCGCGATTTCAATCGGCTCTACGCCTTGCTCAAAGTTGAATTCGATTACCTGACCGGCGAATCGTTTTATGAGGACAAAATGGGACCGGTGCTGCAGCAGTTGCAGGAGAAGAAGCTGCTCATCGCAAGCGAAGGCGCTGAAGTAGTCAACCTCGACAAGTATGAGATGCCGGCCTGTCTGATGCGCAAGTCGGATGGCGCGACATTATATGCCACGCGCGATCTGGCGGCGCTGCTCTATCGCAAAGCGACTTTCGATTTCGATAGGATTCTCTATATCGTCGGTTCGGCGCAGGAACTGCATTTCCGGCAGTTCTTCAAGGTTGCCGAGCTCATGGGCTATGACTGGGTGCCGCAGCGCGCGCAGCATGTCGGTTTTGGTTGGGTCAAGTTCTCCGGGCAGATGATGTCGACCCGTGAGGGCACACTGGTGTTCGTGCAGGAGGTAATCGACAGGGCGAAGGCGTTAGCGCACGAAGTGGTGCTGCGCGAGAATCCTGATGTCGAGAATGTCGAGTGGATATCCGAAAAAGTCGCAGTCGCAGCGTTGGTGTTTACGCAGTTGCGGGTGCGGCGCAACCGCGATGTCAACTTCATCTGGGAGGACGCACTTTCATTTCGCGGCGATACCGGCCCTTATTTGCAGTACACACATGCTCGGCTGAGCTCTTTGGCGCGCAAGTATGGCAAGACTTTGCCCGATGTCACCGCCGATCTGCCGCTTTTGGGCGACGAGGAAAAGCAGATTATCAAGTTGCTCGGCGATTATCCGGAGCGTGTGCAACGTGTGCTGGACAACTATGAGACCAGTGTCCTGACCGACTATCTGCTCGAATTGGCGGGCGAGATGAACAGCTATTGGCAGCGGGTGCGGATAATCACAGATGATGGGAGTCTGACAAAAGCGCGGATGCAGATGGCTTATGCTGTGCGGATAGTGATTGCCGACGGTCTGCGGCTGCTCGGCATCGAACCACTGGAGCGCATGTAAGATGATGCTGCGACGACCCACCGAGTTTGAATTGACTGTGCGACTCTACGCCGACTGGCAGGCGCTGCTCTGTGCGCTCTCGTTGGCGGCGCAAAAACCTCAGATGACGGCGCTGCTACCGGTGCAGCAGACGCCATTGCTGGCCCCGGTTGAGCGTTTCCTCCGATCGGGCGGGGTGGGCCTTGAACTCGAGGGGACTACGCTGGCGCTTGAGGTGGGGGCCAGCCAGCCATTCATACTTGAGGAGCCGCTTACCGACTACGATGCCGTCGGCTTCATGACGGCCTTGGCCGCGACGAGGAAGGGCAGCAAACTCAGTATCGGGGTCGAGATCGACAATACTCTGGAGATGCTAATCCTGGCACTACGGCGGATGGGCGCCCAGCTCGACTTTCTGCCCGCCAGCCCGGCGATCATGATTGTCGAGGAGCCGGTGCAGCGTGCTATCAAGTACCAGTTGCGCCGCGAGAGCGCCAAGATCACTCCACACTTGCTGGTAGCGATGGCGGCCTTGCCGGGGAAGAGCGAGATCAGCGACCTGTTTGCATTGGGTCGTTTTGATGACATCTTCAAAGTATTTGTGCCTGGTTTCGAGCGGATTTCGCTGGTCGAGAGTGAACCCGATGATGAGCTGGAGCGCCGTCTGCGGAGACAGAAGCAAGTAGCTGTCGATTATCCGTCGAGGATTGAGATTACCGGGGGCTTGGTGACCGATGCCATCCAGTTGGACTTGCAGCCCGACATGGAATTGGCCGCCTACCTGTCTGCCGGAGTTGCTGCTGGTCGTCAGGGCAGGCTGCGTCTGCAGGGTTTGCGCGAGGAGCAGATAGCGGAAACACCCCTGGCGCAACTTCATCGCATGGGTGTCGGTTTTGTGGCCGCCGCTGAAGGCGCATTGCAGTGCCAGCCGACCGAGCTCAAGGCTCGTAGAGTCACGTATGAGCAGATGCACGCTTACCCCGACGCAATCGGGGCGCTGGCGCTGGCGAGTGCCCGGCTTGACAGCACGACCGTGATCCGTACCGCGCGTTTCGCGACCCCGCGCGAGGAGGCCCGTCGCCACCGACTGAGCGAACTAGTGAAGAGCCTGGGCGTGAAGATTGCGGAAATCAAAGATGGTCTGGTGCTGGAGGGCCGATCCGATCTGATGGGCGATTCAATCTCCAGCGACAATGATCCGGTGGGGCAGTTGATGGCGCTGGCCGCCTGTCTTGGACCCGTGCGCCAGATTGAACTCGATTCGGTGCAGGCGGCGCTAGACCGCTGGGGCGCCTCGCTGCAGCCGGTGATCGACTTGCTGACCTCTGAATAGCCATTAACAGGCACAAACTACATGGTTAAACCGACAATCAACATCACCGAGGGGTCGATCCTCCGGCAGATTGTTCATCTCGCCTGGCCTGCGGTCGGCAGCATGTTCCTGCACACCGCGATGACTATCACCGACGCGATCTGGGTCGGTCGCCTGGGCGCCGATCAAATGGCGGCGGTGATCTCCTCGATGTTCGTCATCTGGATCATTTACAGCGTGATGGGAATTGCCGAGACCGGCACGGTCGCGGTCCTCTCCCGCCACTATGGCGCCCGCGCTTTCGATCGGGTCTCACATGCCGGTCGCCAGGCGATCCTGCTCGGTTTCGGTTGCGCAGCCCTGGTGACAGTTGCCGGTCTTGCCGGGTCGGACCTGCTCTTTGATATCATGAATACCAGCGCCGTCGTGAAAGGTTACGGAGTCGCCTACCTGCGGATTGTTTTCAGCGCCGCGATCTCCATTTTCATGGCGGAATTGCTCAATGCCTCCTTCCGGGCTACCGGCGACACCAAGACGCCACTGATTGTCGGCTCGATAGCTATCGGGGTCAACCTCATTCTCGATCCGCTGTTGATTTTCGGCTACGGCCCATTTCCGGCAATGGGCGTGACCGGGGCGGCAATTGCCACCGCGATTTCATACACCCTCGGTTTCCTGCTCTATCTCCTGATGGTCAAGCTGGGTCGGCTGACGTTTAAGTTTAAGTGGCGTGAATTGAGTGGTGTCGACTGGTCGATGATCCTGCAGATGGTCAAGATCGGAACTCCCGGCTCGATCTCAGGCGTGATTTTCTCAATAGTCTATCTTTTTCTCAACCGGATCACCGCCTCTTTCGGCACTGAGGCTATCGCCGCACTGGGGATCGGCAATCGCTGCGAGTCCTTCTCTTATCTGCTCTGTTTCGGTTTCCACATGGCGGTGGCAACCCTTGTCGGACAGAATCTGGGCGCCGGGAAACCAGATCGTGCGGCACGCTCGGCCTGGTACGCAGTCGCGATTACAGTTAGTATCACGACGGCCATTGGGCTGGCCTTCATCCTCTTCCCCAGGCAGATCGCCTCCATTTTCATTGCCGATCCTGCCGTGCAGGAAATTGCCGTCGACTATCTGCTGATTCTGGCGCTCTCGCAACCCTCGATGGCGGTTCTGATTGTTTTGGAGGGTGC
>JBDRQZ010000556.1:0-4569 GCA_043826025.1 bacterium
AGCCTGCCCGGCTTCTTTTTCTTGTCGGGAGCTTCGGTCACGGTCCGCTCGAAGGAAAGCTCGACAACTGCTACCTCCGCGCCATCGCCCTGGCGGAAACCGGCCCGCATCAGGCGCGCATAACCGGAAGTGCGGTCCTCAAACTTGGGCACGATCTCATTGAAGAGCTTTTTCAGCGCCGCCTTGTCGCGAATCGTCCGCGCCACCTGGCGCTTCGAGTGCAGGGTGCCCTGCTTGGCCGTGGTAATCAGCTTGTCGACGAGAGGGCGCAGAGCTTTCGCTTTCGGAGCCGTGGTCTTGATTTTCTCATGCAGAAACAGTGAGGTAGCCATATTCGCCAACATGGCATCCCGATGACTCTGCGTCCGACTCAGCTTTACTGTCTTCTTACCGTGATTCACTTCCAATTACTCCTGGCTGCTCGCTATTCGCCCTCAAAGAAATGATCTATCGACATCCCCCAACTGAGGTTGAGTTCTTCGAGGATGTTGGTCAATTCGGTCAGCGACTTGCGGCCGAAATTGCGGTATTTAAGCATATCCGACTCGCTGCGCGTGACCAGATCCTTGAGCGTCTGGATGCTTGCGGCGCGCAGACAATTCGACGAGCGCACCGACAACTCCAGCTCATCAACTCTGGTATTAAGGAGATTGCGCATCCGCACCGTCTCCTCATCCTCGGTCTTCTCCTCGGCGATCTCGATCTCCTCATCCATATGGATGAAGTAACGAAGATGATCGGCCAGCAGCTTGGCTGAAAAGCCCAGCGCCTCTTCGGGCGACATCGAGCCGTCAGTCCAGATGTCGATGGTCAATTTGTCATAGTCGGTACGCTGACCGACACGGGTATTGTCCACCACATAGTTGACCTTGGTCACCGGTGAGAAGAGCGAGTCGACCCAGATTGTCCCAACCGGCCGTTCCGGTTTTTTGTTCTGGTCCGCCAGCACATAGCCGCGTCCGGTCTCGCAGTCGATTTCAATCGTAAACTTCTTAGCTTCGGTACATTCCAAAATGTGCAATTCGGGATCGAGAATCTCGACTTCCGGCATGGTCTCGATCTGCGCGGCCGTATAGCTGCCTTTGCCATCGACCTTCAAAGTGATGGTCTTCGCTTCGTCGGTCATGACCTTCAGCCGCAGCCGCTTCAGATTGAGCACGATCTGCGTGACGTCCTCATAGACGCCCGGGATCGTCGAGAACTCGTGTTGAACACCTTCAATCCGCAGCGAAGTCACCGCGGCCCCCTGAATCGCCGATAATAGCACGCGACGCAGAGCATTACCTAACGTCACGCCGAAACCGCGCTCAAGTGGCTCCATTACAAAGCGAGCATAGCGATTGGTCTCAGTCGCTTCGTCCTTGAAGACATCCTTAGGTAGAACAAGATTTTTCCACTTCATCGGCTTAAAGCCTCCTGCACTCTTACTTGCTGTACAACTCCACGATCAGCTGTTCGGAGACATTGACCGGGATGTCCTCACGCTTGGGCAATTCGACCAACTCGCCATTGAGCGCAGCCTTGTTCAGACGCAGCCACGGCAGATCGGCGGAGCGGTCAGCCTCCTTGAGAGCCATATGAATAACATCCAGCTTACGCGATTTCTCACGCACCTGGATCACGTCGTTTGGTTGAAGCTGGAACGCAGGGATGTCGACGACCCGATCATTGACACTGAAATGACGGTGCCGCACCAACTGCCGGGCCGCTTTGCGCGAGGGCGCAAAACCGAGGCGGTAGACGACATTGTCAAGTCTGGTCTCCAGCAACTGCAGCAGGTTTTCACCGGTGACACCCTTGCGGCGCGCCGCTTCGCCAAAGTAATTACGGAACTGCTTCTCCAGGATCCCATAAATGCGGCGGGCCTTTTGCTTTTCGCGCAACTGCAAACCATATTCGGAGGTGCGACGGCGCATCACATGCCCGTGCTGCCCCGGCGCAAAAGCGCGCCTCTCAAAAGCACATTTCTCCGAATAGCAGCGGCTGCCCTTGAGGAAGAGCTTGACGCCTTCCCGACGGCAGAGCTTGCAATTCGCATCACGATATCTAGCCATTCATTCTCCCAGCTTACTAATCACACGCGCCGACGTTTCGGCGGCCGACAACCATTGTGAGGAATCGGGGTGACGTCACGGATCGCGGTAATCTCGAGGCCGGCAGCCTGCAACGAGCGAATCGCCGCTTCACGACCGGAACCCGGACCCTTGACCCAAACTTCTACGCGCCGCAGACCCATATCAATGGCTTCCTTGGCGGATGAATTGGCCGCCAACTGCGCCGCAAAAGGTGTCGATTTCTTCGAGCCCTTAAAGCCCGCTCGTCCGGCCGAAGCCCAGGAGATAACCTCGCCTCTGGAATCGGTGATCGACACAATCGTATTGTTGAAGGTCGCACGGATGTGTGCCACCCCAGTGGAATCCACCTTCTTGGACTTCTTCTTGCCACGCTTTCGTTTCGGATCTGCCAAACGTCACTCCTCTATCAAATAACAGGGACTATTTTCACACCTTACTTCGAGGTTGGCGCCTTACGCTTGCCGGCCACCGTGCGTCGCGGTCCTTTGCGCGTCCGCGCATTGGTCTTGGTCCGCTGACCGCGAGCCGGCATGCCGCGACGGTGACGAATACCGCGATAGCAGCCGATGTCCATCAGCCGCTTGATATTCATCGCCACTTCACTGCGCAGCGTACCCTCGACCTTGTATTCATTCTCAATCACCTGCCGCAACTTGGCGACCTGGTCTTCGGTCATCTGATGCACGCGCACATCGGCGGAGATTTGGGTCTTCTTAAGAATCTCACTCGCCGAAGTCTGACCTATGCCGAAAATGTAAGTCAGAGCGACTTCTAAGCGCTTCTCACGCGGCAGTTCTACACCTGCAATTCGAGCCAACTAAGCCTCCTCGTGAACTAACCCTGGCGCTGCTTGTGCCGCGGATTCTTGCAGATCACCCGCACCACGCCGCGGCGACGGATAATCTTGCAGTGTTCACACCGGGGTTTTACTGAAGAACTAACTTTCATTTTTCTGCTCCCAGGTTGTCGACCGTGATCACTTGTAACGGTAGACGATTCGCCCCTTACTCAGATCGTAAGGGGACAGTTCGAGCGTGACCTTGTCCCCGGGCAGGATCTTGATGAAGTGCATCCGCATCTTGCCTGAGATATGAGCCAGCACCTTGTGTCCGTTGTCCAATTCGACCCGGAACATCGCGTTCGGCAATGGCTCGATCACTTTGCCTTCAACCTTGATGGTCGCTTCTTTTACCATATCTACAAAACCGTCAACACTTCCGCACCGTCGGCGGTGACTACCACAGTATTCTCCCAATGCGCCGAGATCCGACGGTCGGCCGTGACTATGGTCCAACCATCAGCCAGCGTCTCGGTCTCCCAGGTCCCGGCGTTAATCATCGGCTCGATCGCAATCGTCATCCCCTCCTTCAAGAGCGGGCCCTCGCCCGGCATCCCGAAGTTGGGTACCTGCGGTTCCTCATGCATCTCCCGCCCGATCCCATGTCCGACCAGTGAGCGCACCACCGAGAAACCTTTGCTCTCAGCATGCTGCTGGATCGCCGCCGAAACGTTACCGAGACGTTTGCCGGCCTTGACCTGAGCAATACCCTTCTCTAATGATTCACGCACCGTCTGCGTGATCTTTCGCTTCTCCTCGTCGACGTCGCCGACCAGGAAAGTGCGTGCCGCATCGCCATGATAACCGTTCAGATACGCACCGACATCTATCGAAACCAAATCACCATCCTCGACCCTGCGGCCGTTGGGAATCCCATGAACGATCACCTCGTTGATTGAGATACAGGTCGAGGCCGGATAGCCCCGATAGCCCAAAAAGGAAGGTTTCGCTCCTTCTTTCTCAATCAACTCACGCATTTTCGCATCGATCTCCAAGGTCGGCACACCAGGGCGAACCAACTCTTCGGCCAGCGCCAACGCCTTAGCCACAATGGCACAAGACGCCGCAATCTTCTCGATTTCGCGCCGGCTCTTGAGTTCTATCATCGCCAAAGTCGACTTATGCGCCGACCTCCGCCTTTATGCGTGCGGCGATGTCATCGACTGAACCGCGGCCGGGAATATCCACCAAAATGCTGCGCTCGCGATAGAAATCTTCGAGCGGCTGCGTCTGCTCATGGTAGACCTGCAAACGGCTGCGGACCGTCTCTTCATTATCATCAGCGCGCTGGGTCAGCCCGCTGCCATCCTTATCACATTTGTTGTCTTTGGCCGGCGGACTAAAAACCAGGTTATAGATTGCACCACACTGCGGGCAGGTACGCCGCGCCGTTAGCCGTTCGACGATATCGCTGTCAGGCACATTGATGTTGAGCACACGCTCCACCGGCAAACCGATCTCGGCGGCAATCTTTTCCAGACCTTCAGCCTGCGGCACCGTGCGCGGGAACCCGTCAAGAATGAAACCTTTCTTGAGTTCCGGGGTTGCCAGCTTGCCCTTGACCATACCTAGAATCAGCTCATCCGGCACTAATTTGCCGGCATCCATAAATTCCTTGGCCTTGGTGCCCAATGCCGTACCGCCACTGACCTCAGC
>JBDRQZ010000557.1:0-2912 GCA_043826025.1 bacterium
ACACCGGAAGCGGCAACCTGGGCGACACCATCGTCGACGATTCCGGCAACTTCGGCCGGGACTTTGGCCACAAACTCCGCTTTTTTCGCATCAAGCTGCTCCTGCAGACTGGGGAGTTCGGCAGACTCAGCCTCAATTGCAGGCTGATTTTCTGTTTCCGGCTCCGGTTCACTATTGCTGCAGCCGCAAATCAGAACGCCGACCACCGCGGCGATGATCAGCATTAGAAGACCAATGTGTGGTTTCTTTTCGGACAAAGACATCGTGTTTACCTCTTGGTGACGGGTTTTCTTGCGCACGCGGCCCGAGGGGATACGGGGTCACCGGAGCTGAGTGAGAGCTTATTATGTCGCAAGCGGAACCTCCAGAATCGGCCTCAGCTCATTCGTCCGGTAGTCGGCGATCAGGATCGAAGTAAGCTGGCCGCTGATCGCCAAAGACTTCGCATTGAGTTCGTCACGTACTCCGGCACCCCGCATCCACTCGGCAAAGACGCCAAGGGTAATGTGCGGAATGAAAGGTATGTCAATGCGAAGCTGCGGTGTGAGCACGCCGGTGTAGAGCCGGTCATGCAGCCTGACCATAAAGCTGAAACCCTCATCCGGGATAAGCAATAGAAACCAGCGTTCGCGGCCGACGTCCTTGACCAGACTGACCGACCGCATGACAAAGTCGATTGCCGGCGTCGCTGTAATGAGCGGACGCAGATGCTCCAGGAATAGACTCTGCTCAACATCATCGGTCTCGAAGACAAAAGTCACGTGCGGATCGAGCAGATCGAAGTTGGGCTCATACTCCGCGCGGATCGACTGGATGCAGTCGAAATCGTGCTTTTCCAACCGGGGATAGCTGATCGCGATCAAGGACATCGTGGGCTCGCTATTTTGCCGGGATTTCGCCCCGCAGAAATTTCTTGAGACCGGCCAGTGTTCCTTTCCACTGAGCCTCATCACCGACCATAATCGCGACCATCACATTTTCCTCGATACTGATTTCCAGCACCAGTTCCTCATCTCCAATCGCGAAAACCGCCTCGGCCCAGCGTTCGGCCTGAAGATTAGTGGCTTCCTGGTCCAGATCGGTGCGCATCTCGCCCACAACTCTCACTTCTGTCATCTCATACTCCCGCAACAGGATTCCTCGAATCAATCGACCAAGTCTAGCGGGGCTCGCTCTAATCTGCAACTGCTTTTGCCGGACAAGAGCTCCGCAGCCGCGCGGACCGGAGGCTTCCGGCTTTACAGAATCGACTGCTGCGTTTATATTAGACTTGAACTCGCCGCCTGCCTCACAGTTTTCTGGCTGCAGAAGGAATCTATGCGTGAATCGTTCATCAGACTGTCGCTGGTCTTAGTCCTCGCGGTCACGGCAGTTGTGCTCGGTCAAAGCAGGAGCACTGGGGCTGTTTTGCCGGTCGCGGAAAAAGAGCTCGACTCGCTGATAAACCTCGTCAAACAGGACTCGCTGCTTGCTGCGGTGCAGCGGCTGCAGGCTTTCGGCTCCCGGGTCGCGGGTCTGGATTCCATCTATCGCGCGGCAGGCTGGATCAAAGATAAGTTTGGCGAGTTCGGCTATTATCCGGTGGATATGCAGCAGTTCGAATTCAACCCCGCACCGATAATCGGTCCCGGCCAGAACATAATCGCCCGCAGACCGGGGCATACTCTGCCGGAGTATCAGATCGTGATCGGCGCCAACTATGATGGCGGTAATTACTCCCCGGCAGCCGATGACAATGGTTCCGGCGTGGCGGCGATGCTCGAAATCGCGCGTGTCCTGGCAGCGGCCAAAACTGAAGTGACAATCACCTATGTCGCCTTCGATGCCGCCCAGGAGAATCGCGCCGGCTCCCGCCATTACGCCGAGCAGGCGGCTCTGGCCGGAGAAAAGATCTTGTTTATGTTGAATCTCGATCAGGTCGGGCACATCGCCAATCAGGACCTGGCGCGGCTGAATTGGGGACTCGACTCATCCTGGCTGCAACTGTGGCTCGATTTGGCCGACACCCTAGTGGGGGTGGAGGGTCTGATCACCGGACAGGCCGAAAGCCTCGACTATTGGTCATTCACCGAGTGGGGCTATCCGAGCGCCGCGATACGGGAGTATCTGCTCTCGCCGGTAGCCGGGACTTACTCTGACAGTAGCTCATATCTGAACTTTGAATACCTCCGCAAAATTACCCAGGCCAGCGCCGCCTTTGTCTATTGCCTGTCGCAGTTCGACGATTGGGATAGCGACGTCATAGTGAACCATGAAGACAACTGCCCCTTGCAGGCAAACCCCGAGCAACTCGACAGCGATCAGGACGGTGTCGGTGACGAGTGCGATAACTGTGTCGAGGTTGCAAATCCGGACCAGCGGGACCATGACCTGGATGGGGTCGGAGACCGGTGCGATGAAGAGGTGCTCATCTACAGTCCGCGGCATCTGCCGGAGGGCTGGCTGGGGCAGCCATACTATTTCGAGTTTGAAGCGGTGGGTGGCGAGGCTCCCTACAACTGGAGCAAGCTGGGTGGCGACGTGCCAAGTGGCTGTTACTTCACTGGTGGTGAGATCGGCGTTATTTCCGGCACACCGAATTGGAAGGCAACCTACTATTTCAATGTCATGGCGCAGGATAGCGGTAATCCGCCTCGTAGCGACACGCTGTTCAATCTCACCATCAGAGTGGTCGATCCTCCCTTTCGGTGCGGCGATGCCAACGGCGACGGTTCGGTCAACCTCAGTGATGTGATTTTCCTGATCTATTACATTTTCCAGAACGGCCCGGCCCCCGACCCGCTGGCCGCCGGCGATGCAGATTGCGACGGTTTGGTGAATATCGCCGATGCAGTTTACCTGCTCAGACATGTCTTCAAGGATGGGCTCCCGCCCTGCGCAGTCAGCAATCAATGATTTCTCAATTGGATAAA
>JBDRQZ010000558.1:0-5672 GCA_043826025.1 bacterium
GCTTATCCCACTCGAGGCTGTAGCCATAGTGGTAGATTTTGATATCGGCCCGCAAGACCGGCTCGGTATCCGGGATGCGAAGTTCATTGTGAACGATGCTCTCGTAGTGGCAACCGAGCTTACGTCGCCAGAGACGCATCGAGGGCAGAAACGAAGTCAGCTCACCGGTCTCCAGGTTCTTGTTGAGCACCGAGACGGAAATGATGTTGATATCCGGAATGCGGGTTGCGGTCTTGAGTTTGGCAATGTCACTGCGCTCGAGTTCTTCGTCGGCGTCGAGGATCAACACCCAGTCGCAGGTCGCGTACTCAATCGACTGATTGCGATGCAGCGAGAAGCTGTTCTGCCAGGGATGATGAAAGACTTTGGCGCCGAAGCTCTCGGCGATTTCCACCGTCCGATCCTCAGAGCCGGTGTCGACAATGATGATTTCGTCGACGACGTTCTTGACACTGGCAAGGCAACGTGGCAGAAATTCCTCTTCGTTTTTGACGATCATGCAGAGACTGACCGTCTCCGCGTCGAGGAATTGTTCCGCCAGAATTTGCAATTCAGCCTTCTCGGTGCAGCGAATCAGACCGTCGCTCAGCGCCCGCCGCTCGCCATCGCTGTCGCCCAACGCTCTGCGGGTGCGAGCCAGATCGAGATATGCTTCCGGGAAGTCTGGTCGGATCGCGGCAGCCTCCGCCAAAGACTCCGTAGCGGCAGCGAATTCTCCACATTCATATTCAGCGCGGCCCTTCAACAGCCAAAGCTCGGCGTGATCAAATTCGCCAATCTTCGGTGTTGACCCGACCAGCTCAGCCGCAAGCTGCTGCGCGGCGGAGAACTCCCGGAGGCCAAGGTGGAGTCGCAGGCGCGCAAACTTGAGTCGCGGCTCAGACCGCAAATCAGGGGTTGTCGCCGCGAGCCACAGCTCCAGCTCATTGAAGTCTGAGTCCGCCAGTGCAGCGTCGATTGCGAGGTAAAGCGTCTCGCGCTGGATATGGGGATCAAGGCTGGAAAGCAGTTCATCCAGACCACGCAGGGTATCCAGAGCATCCGCATATCGACCTTTCTCGAGCTGCAGACGCGCTTTGTTAATGAGAGTCGGAATATTGGTCGGTGTAGAGTGCGACTTGCGCTTGTTGTTTGGCGACGATTTCCGATTCTTCTTGGCTTTGCCGCTCATGCACGCTCCCTGTGCCTGAGTGCCGGGGCTCGTCCTCTACGGCACTACCGCCGGCGCTTTCGGTTTCTGCTCTCCCCCCCGACGAGCAAGTGTCGGGACCACAAAATGCTGCACAGTGTACTCGCTGTCGGTGAGCACAATCTGTTTGGCAGTGTTATTAAGTCGATTTACCAGAAGCGGACCCTGCAGATTGACCGACATCTTTTCGATCTCGGCCGGAATCGTGACAATACAGAGGATCTCAACCTGTTCCGGGTCGGTGGCGCTAATGTCGGCCACTTCGCGAGCATGCAGTTTGACACGATAGTCCGGGAAGAAGGCCTTGGGATTGACCACCACCAAAGCCAGATCGGCGGCTTCCACCGATTGCAGCCACTGAAATGGCTGGCAGTCTTCCTTCTCGATCAGGACGAAACGACGATAGCTTTCAAAGCCCAACAAACCTCTGGGGAATTCGATGAGTTCCTGAGCCTCAATCTCCATGGTCCCGAACTGCAATGTCTCTATTCGCATTTTGCTCACCCGATAAAGTCCAGAAGTGATGGTTGAATTATCTTGGCGGCCGCTTGCAGCGCCGCGGTATAAGCGTTCTCCTGCATTGCCAGATCGGTAATCAGTTTGGTGAGGTCGGCGTCTTCGACTTCGGAAAGCAGTCGCGTGTAGTTGACTTCGCTTTCCTGTAGACGATTCAGAGTCACCTCTGCGCGCACGACCTTGGCGCCAATGGCAGCGCGCTGATCGAGAATCTCGTTGAGGGCATCATTGAGCGGCCCAACCATCTGTTCGACAAGTTCACGGTTGTTATCTCGCAACGCCTCGGCCAACAGAATAACGTTGCCGAGCACATCGGTCGAGCCCGCAAGTCCGAGGACACCAGCCGCATCGGAACTGTCATTGCTCTTGACAAGCAGCGTGCGCTCCGGATCATCGTTGCTGATCTGAATGCCGGTGCCGGCGGCGTTGATCGAGGCGGTAATGCTCAGGCCGGTGCTGTTGATTCGATCCAGCAGGTCCTGCACCGTAGTCAATCCCGCGGCCGTCGGATTGATCGTCACCGCGTTCGTGCCCTGCGCAATCACGAATTCGCCCAAGTCCATGCCAAGCCCGTTGCCCAGCTTCGCCAGCTCGGCGGTCGCCAGCAACTGTGGATTGAGATCGCTGCCGATCAGGTTGTAGTTCATCGAGCCGACCAGCCCCAGATCGGCAGCGGTAGTCTGGCCGGGGCCACTTTCGGAAATCGTAAAGGCAGGCCGCGGCGTCAAGTCGGAGCCGAGCAATAGTGCGCCGACGGAGCCGACAATTCCCAGGTCGGTAGCAGTCGTGCCGGTGGTGCCAGCTTCCTCGACTATCAAGTCAAGCGGTGTGCCATTGCCGTCGGTGATCTGTAGACCGTTACCGGCGGCGTTGATATCGACGGCGATATTGTTCACACCGGCTGCCGTCAACTGAGTTTCGATTGCATCCTTGACATCCTGCAGGGTCTCCGCGCCATTCAGTTCGATCGCGACATTGATGCTGTCGTCGGCGGTGTGGATCAGAAAACGTCCGGTCTCCATGTCTACGCCGGTGCCGCCGTGGAGATTACTTAACGCCGTCGTCAGCGAGACCGTCGGCGCGGTGGCGTCATCCTGCGCCACCAGCCGGATGTTGTTGCCCTCATCCCCGACCACGGCGGTCAGATTGTCGATGCCGGCGGCGGCGAGTTGGACATTGATCTTGTTCAGCGCTTCGCCGATTGTGGTCGCCGGAGGAATCGTTACCAGGTTAATGGTCGCGTTGACGCCGAGGTTCGCATCGGTAACCTCGAAAGTCCCCACCGTGAGATCGACGCCAGCGCCGCCGTTAAGAGAGGCAAGCGTTGTGCTCGCGCTGACGCCGAGATTAAGATCGGAGTCCTCGCCCAATATCCGAAAGGGCTTGGTCAGCAGCTCTGCACCGGAGACATTTACCTGCAGACGTGCACCGGTGTCAATGGTGTACTGAATGACGCCGCTATCTCCCTGATAGACACCGCCCAACTGCGCTTTGGTAATCGAAGCCGTGGTCGTGCGATAGCCGGAGAAGATATAGTCGCCATGCAATTGCATGTTGATCGCTTCGAGCAGTCGGTCGATATGCGCCTGCACATCGTTGGCGGCGGCGGCCCGCGCCGTGGCGTCATAGGTGTCGTTAGACATCTGCACCGCGATTTCGCTCGCGGCGGAGATGATGTCGTTGATGTCGTTCAGCGCGCTTTCGGCAGTCTGCAGACGCACCTGCGCCATGCTGATATTGTCCATGTACTGGGTAATATTCGAGAGTCGTTCGCGATAGCTGAGCGCCTTCACCGTGCCCATCGGATCGTCGGAAGGTTTGTTGATCCGACGATTGGTGCTCATCTGGTTCTGCAGATCGTAGAACCGGGATATACTACGCGACAGGTTGTGAACAACCTGATTGGAGATCATTGCTGTGGTGACCCGCATCATCGCTGGTTACTGCCCTTGTGATGAGTCATTCGGACGCTGGCTTCGTTTCGGCTTATCTTTGCGATACTGCAACTTCGACTTGTGTTCATCCTTGCCGAGGTCGTTGCGAAACTTGTTTTTTAACATGTTGACCACGCTGGAGAGATCTTTCTTGCCGGTCTCCGCGGCCTTACGATTCTCCTGCTGGATGCGGACATAGACCTCCTCGCGATGGACGACCACCTTTTGCGGCGCGTCGATCCCGAGTCTGACCTGTTTGCCATAGACACCCAGCACGGTGACTTTGATATTGTCACCGATGGTGATCGATTCCCCTAACTTCCGTGTCAGTATGAGCAACCCACCCTCCGTGGCGGTCTAGCGCGTCACACCCATGCCATTGATGACGGTGTCGAGCGCCTCATCTGTATAAGTGATGATGCGAGCCGCGGCCTCGTACGCGCGTTGGTACTTAATCATATTGGCCATCTCCTCGTCGATGGATACTCCCTGTATCGCCTGCCGCGAGTTTTCGACCTGCATCACCAGTAATTCGTAATTTTCCTTGAGTGTTTGCGATTCGCCGACTCGGATGCCGATCGTCGAAGTCATCGCTCCGTAGGCTTCGTTGATCGTCAGCGAGCCTCCGCCCAGCACCTTCGCAGAGCGCAGATCGGAAAGCGCCTGCGCATTGCGCACGTCACCCGGTTCGCCGGAAAGCGACACCGCCAACTTGGCGGGGTTGCCGGCCACTTCCGGATTGAGCCTGATGTTGATCGCATCGGTCAGATAGGGATCGAAGAAGTTGACGCCGGTGCTGCCGTCGGAACCAACACCCTGCCGATGCACGGCGTTCACTTGCTCCACCAATGCCTGAGCGATAGCATCAAGCTCATCTTGCGCCTGCGGGATCAGCTTGTCGCGCAGATCGGTCAGCGCCAACAATTGACCACCGCTGAAGTCGATCTCAAAAGTCGTATCTTCCCAGTATGCTACCGTATAGCTACCTTCAATCGAGCCGCGCTCTTCGGTGGCAACCGAGAGATAATCCTGCCCCTCGACCAGACTCATGGAGCCAAGATAGACACTGACACTGCCGCCCTTCTGCTCGACGGTGCGCACATCGGTGTACTGCGCAATCTGGTCAATCAGGTAGTTTCGGCGGTCGCGCAAGTCATTTGCCGTGCGGCCACCCAATTCCTGGCTCATCACCTGTCGGTTGAGGTCGGCGACCTGTCGCGCCAGTCCGTTAATCTGGCGAATCGACTCACTGATGTCGTCATCAACGCTTTCGCGCAGGCTGGCGAGCTGTTCCGAGTATTCATGGAAGGCATTTACCAACACCTGCGCACTTTCGATGATAGTGGCGCTCGCATCGGGGTGGACCGAGAGATCCTCCCAGGAATTCCAGAAATCGGTCAGCAACTGGTTCATCCCACCGTCGGAAGGCTCGTTGATGAAGGTCTCGATCTGAGCCAGAGCATGATTAGTAGTCTCCCAGCGACTGAGATTGCTCTGTTCCTTCCGGTATTGCTCGGTCAGGAAAAGGTCGCGAATCTGGACAATATTGCTGACGACTACGCCGGTGCCGACATTACCCTGCGTGGTATAGAGCGGCCTGGTCGCTTCCAGGGTGACCCGCTGGCGGCTGTAACCGGGCGTATTGACATTGGCAATATTGTGACCGGTATTGCTCATCGCGAATTGCTGCGCGATCAGAGCACGCTTGCCCAACTCCAGGGCGTTGAATAGTCCATACATCTTGCTTACACCCTTCGATCCAATGAGAGCGGACGCCGGATGTCAGTGTTCGGCGCAACGGGCGAACGATAGTTCTTGCTCTGCTGGTCACCGCTAAGCTGGGTTAGGGTCGCGTCCAGATATTCCATCGATTTCTTGATCAGGAACTCGTTCCGGTTCTTGGCCGTCTGAATCTGTTCGTGAAGGTCCAGCAGTGTCTGCTGCAGCTTGGTCAATTCACTCGACTCAGAGGCGTTGGCCAGCGTCGCCAGTTGCGTGAGGTTGACATCGTCCGGCTCCAGTTCGAGATCGGC
>JBDRQZ010000559.1:0-3134 GCA_043826025.1 bacterium
GAAAAGGTCTGGTGGGATACAAAGGTCGGCGGGGGAGAAGATTTCGACAGCGTCATAGTGCCAGCAATACGCAGCAGCTATGCTTTCATCCTTTGCGCGTCTAAGCAATTGATGGAGAGAAAGGAAACTAACGTGTGGCCAGAACTGTATGAAGCCATACTAAGTCAAAGAAAGCGATTCCCTGATAGCGTGTTTATACTTCCAGTGAAGCTATCTTCTTGCAAGTTGCCGTCCATTCCCATCAATTCACACACGAATCTGGATTCGCTGCGGTGCATCGACCTCTTTCCGAGATCGATTCGTGCAGAGGCAATCCTCGATCTAGTTAAGGCGATTCAATCTTCGCCGCTGCATCCACGACACGCCGTTCCGGACAAGTCAGCTCCTTAGCCTCTTCTTCCATAAACGTGTTTCCCATCGGATTTTGCTGGCGAGTATACGGCTAAGCGATTAACCTGCTTACAGGCATGGGTATCGCAACTGATATAGTAATTGTCGTCGTCGCGGCGTTTGTCGGCGGATTGCTGGCGCGGCGGGTCGGACTGCCGCCGGTGGTGGGATATATCTTTGCCGGGATCGCGGTTGGGCCCTACACCGGCGGAGTGACAGTCTCCTCGGTTCACGATATCGAACTCTTGGCCGAGATCGGGGTGGCGCTGCTGCTCTTTGCCCTGGGGCTGGAGTTCTCTTTCCGCGAACTCAAGCCGGTACGCCGGATAGCGCTCCTGGGCACCCCGATTCAGATCGTGCTCGTAATCCTCTTTGGCTTTGGTCTCGGTCGTCTGCTCGGCTGGGATTGGGCGACCTGCCTCTGGGTCGGAGCGATCTTCTCACTCTCCAGCACGATGGTGATCCTCAAGACCCTGATGAACCAGGGTTGGTTGGGGACACTCTCCAGTCGGGTGATGATCGCGATGCTGCTGGTGCAGGATCTCGCTGTCGTCCCTATGATCATCATCCTGCCGCAACTCAAAGACCCATCTGTCGGTTTGCCGCTGCTCGGTGTCGCGGCGCTCAAAGCGGCGATCTTTCTGGCGGTGATGATCCTGCTGGGCACCAAGCTGCTGCCGGCGCTAATCAAACAGATCGCCCGGCTCAACTCGCGCGAGTTGTTCTTGCTCGCAATCGTCGCGATCGGTCTCGGTATCGGTTACGCTACCCATCTGTTGGGACTGTCTTTCGCGTTCGGAGCCTTTGTTGCCGGGATCGTGCTCAGCGAATCAGACTATGGTCATCAGGCGCTTTCCGATATCATCCCGTTGCGCGACATCTTCGGCCTGCTCTTTTTCGCTTCGGTTGGGATGTTGCTCGACCCGGTTTTCCTCTGGGATCATATCGGCACGGTGGCGCTGTTGGTTGTCGCGGTTAGCCTCGGCAAGGGTGTGATCTTCTACCTGTTGGCGCGGCTGTTTCACTACGGCAATGTAGTGCCGCTCGCTCTCGGACTCGGTATGTTTCAGGTGGGCGAGTTTTCATTCCTGCTGGCGCGGGTTGGTATTAAGACTGAGTCAATCAGCGCTGAAGTCTACTCGCTGATGCTTGCCACCGCGGTGGTGACCATGATCCTCACTCCCTTTGTGTCTGCGCAGACCTCGCGGCTTTACAGCATCAGGAAACGTCATTTTAAACAGAGCTCTTTCTACAAGGTGAATCTGCCGGAGAGCGGTCTGCGAGACCATGTGGTGATTGCCGGCGGCGGTCGGATGGGTCTGCAGGTGGCTAAGGTGCTGCGTCAACTGGAGATGGCCTTTGTTATTGTTGACCTCGACCATCACTGTGTCGAGCGCGCCAAGGAGGCCGGTCTGCCGGTAATTTTCGGGGATGCCACTCAGGAGATCGTCCTGGAGGCGGCGCATCTGTCCAGAGCCTGCCTGCTGCTGGTGACGACCCCGGGGATTGTCACCATTCGGGCGGTGATCAAACAGGCGCGCAATATCAGAGGAAACCTTGACATTGTCTCTCGCGCAGTTAACCCGGAGCAGGCGGAGGAACTGAAGCAGCAGGGCATTCTTGAGGCCGTCCAGCCCGAGATGGAGGCCGGTCTGGAGATGACCCGTCAGGCGCTGCTGCATCTGCAGGTCTCTGCCGCTGCGGTGCAGCGCTTCAGCGATGTGGTGCGCCGCGGTTTGCAGATCGGCGCAGAGGATGAGAGTATCGATCCAGAGGCGATCGAGGAATTAGTCGGCGCCGAGCAGGAGTTTGGGCTCGACTGGATACTGATCCCGCCGAGCTCAACGATGGCGGGGCAGTCAATCGGGGCGGCGCAGATCAGAACCCGAACCGGCACGACAATTGTCGGAGTCTTGCGTGGCAGAAAGCTAATTTCAAACCCGGGTCCGGAACTTGAGTTTGCTGCCGGCGACCGACTTGCAATAATCGGCACCGCCGAGGCGCGTGCAACGCTCGCCGGAATCATAGAAAGGGAGTAGTGTTATGAGTGGCAGTTGGAGGATTTGCGGGGTCGCTCTGGCTCTGATGATTGTGATCGCACTACCAGGGCTGGCCGATGATGGCGACGAATACACCCCGCCGCAGCCGCCCGACCCGATCTCCTGCGAGTTCAATCAGGGACTAAGTGCCTGCCCGGTTCAGTTCGATCTGTATTTCAATCTGGTCTTTGTGCAAGCAAGCATCAACAGCAACACCGGCTGCTGGTTCATTGTCGATTCCGGCTTCGAGTACTCGCTGCTTAATATGGATCGCCTGCCCGAACTTGGGCTGACTGCCGGAATCTCTGCCACCGATGCGCAACCGGGTGGCGAGGTCGAAGTCGCCGAAGTTACAGATGTCTCGATCAGTTTTCCTTGCTTGGATGTCCGCTTCGACCAGATCAAGGCGATTCCGCTTGCCGGGCTGGAGCCGATTGTCGGTCGCCGGATCGATGGGATTCTTGGGCATGACATCTTCTCCCGCATGGTAGTCGAGATCGACTATCAACTGGAGCAGATGACTTTTCATTATGCTAAAGGCTTCAAGTACCTAGGCGGTGGTGAAATCATCCCGGTCACGTTCAAGGATAACGAGGCCTTCTTCGTTGCCGAAATCATCCAGCCGGAACGAGTTCCAATTGAGGCCAAACTTAAGCTCGATACCGGCAGCAGCGACTTTATTGGTTTCAATGGCTCATTCGTGCA
>JBDRQZ010000560.1:0-3044 GCA_043826025.1 bacterium
TCGCGCTTTCTCGTGAAGGGTCGGCGTTATGCAGTAGTCTTCATTCTGGTCGCCGGCGCGCTGCTGACGCCGCCCGATGTCTTCAGTCAGTTGGCGCTGGCAATTCCACTTTACGTTCTCTATGAGGTGTCGATAATCGTAGTGAGACTGACCGGCCGCCGCGAACCGAAACGTCAACAGGAACGCGACGCAGAGAATTCGGAAAACGACTTGCAGGGTTGAATCTCTGCTGCTATCTTCACCAACTGCTTATGAAAATTCGTGCCAGACATTTCGCTCTAGTGCTCGCCGCACTGCTGTACTTTGCCACCGGATTACAAGCACTGGGGCTGGCGGATAAGTACGCCGATGGATTCGAGGTCAGCTTTGAAGTAGAGCGTAATGGCGAGCTAATCGGCACCCAGCTCGCTCGCTGTACCGGTATCCACACGGAAGGCGCCGACTCGCTGCTGCACTTTGAGCTGGAGAGCACGACCAGGCTGGCGCAGGGGAGTCGGGCGGTCAATCTGGAAATCACCTCTGAGGTCGACTATTACTTCGATGCGCGGCCGGTATTGTACCGTTACACAATTGATGCGCTGGGTCGCAAAGTCATCCACCAGGGCGCCTTTAGCGGAATGGGCTACTCCGGCAACACCGACCGTTTTGGCGTTAAATTCCCGGTCTCTCAACCCAGTCGCCACTGGGCGCTCTTGCTCGATTCGCACTTCGCGCTGCAATGGGAGATAGCTGCGCTGGCTTTCAGAATTGCGCCGGGCGACAGCGCCTTTTTTGCTGCGATGATCCCGCAGGCGGATACTCTGGTGCTGCTCACCGTGAAAGGGCTGCCTCGCGAACAGATGGTTTTCGCCGGCGACACCCTGGTGGTGCAGGTCTTGCAGGTTGATCCTGTCAATCAGGTGTTCTATGTCGACAGCCAGGGGCGATTGCTCAAGGCTTACGATGCCGCTCAGCGCACGACGGTGCGACGTCTGCCTGCCGGAGAACGGGCGGAACTTCCCGGCGAGTCCTTCTTTGCCTCATTCTATGACCGCGTCCCGGGCTATGGCATTCTGTTGCTCTTCGCGGCTGTCTGGTATCTGCTGCTGACCCGACGTGAGGCGCTGCGGCCACGCACCTGGCTGATGCTGCTGCTGGGGTTTGTGATCGGCTGGCCCTTGCTGCTTATCGTCATGCCGGAGCTGGCAATCCAGTATGAGCGGATGCTAGCCTCACCGGATATCCCTTCAGTGGGCACCTATCTGGTGGTAGCCGGCCTGGCGCTCATGTTTGCCCTGATCGAGGAGGGCAGTAAGCTTCTGGTTCTGTGGCTTCGTCAACGGAATTTCAGCAAGCTGCCGCTGTCCGCCAGTGTGGCGCTGGGAGCGGGTTTCGGGGTGGGCTTTGCCTTCCTGCAAGCCGCTCATCTGACGAATTTCGCCGCCGACGGCTCGCTCTTGCAGGCGGCCGACCTCTGGCAACGCTTCTTCCTCACTGGTATCAGTGCCTTGACCGGCGCGCTTTTGGCGCTCTTCTTGTATACCAAGCGCGCTTTCTGGTTTTTCCTCATTCCCTTTGGAATCAAGGCATTCTCCAGCTGGGTGTTCGTCTTTGTCCAGCAGGGCGGCATGAAGATGGGGCTTTACTATTTTCTTCTGGGCCTGATCTGTCTGTTCACGGCGCTGCTGTTTATCTGGCTATATTTGTCTGCGTTGAGGCGGGTCCCGGCGGGCAGCCGTCAGCGCAAACGCTAACACCTTTTTTGCTTGCCAAAGCGGCTGCTGCCGCTTAAAGTAGGGGGTCACGACTGCAAGCCGTGGCTGGAACGTGTGCCATTCTTTAAGGAGGATACTACAATGGCAATGAAGATCACCGACGAATGCACTGCTTGCGGGCTGTGTCCGCCGGAATGTCCCAACGAGGCGATCTCCGAAGGAGACATTTTTGTAATTGATCCGGACAAGTGCAATGAGTGCGAAGATGTCGAGGGCGGTTCCCGCTGTGTTGAGGTCTGCCCGGTTGACTGCATAGAAAAAGCCTAAGACTTAAGAACAGCTTATGATTGGTGCCGCATCACGTTCTGGGGTGCGGCACTTTCCGTATGAGGTGCGATGAAGCCCCGCTACCGTTTTGAGTTTGTCGATGAGATCGCCACCGCCGATGCCGCATTTCGGGCATCCGGCGATGATCTCGGTCAGTTGTTCGCAGCCTGTGCCGCGGCGCTCTTCGAGACAATTGTCGCGCTGGATTCGATAGTGCCCAGGCGCACCCTCACCCTCGAGTTGGCTGCTGCTGATCGGGAACGGCTCTTATATGGCTGGCTTTCGGAACTCGTATATCTTAAGGATACGCGGCGCGAGCTTTACTCCGAGTTTGCCGCGCATATTGTGCAGCAGGGAGATGAGATGATCCTCAGAGCGGAAATCAAAGGCGAGTCGTTCGATGCAACGCGTCACGCCGCCGGCGCCGATGTTAAGGCGGTGACCTATCATCGGCTTGAAATCAGAGAAACCGACAGAGGCTTTGAGGCTCTGGTCGTCCTGGATTTGTGAAGATGGAAAAGCAGAAGATCAGAGAAGGTGTGTGGGAGATTCCCCGGTCGGCGAAGGCGGGTATGCGCGTCCCCGCGCGGCTTTACTCCTCCGACCGGCTGATGGAGACATTGGATAAGGGGGTCTTCGAGCAGATCACCAATGTCGCCTGCCTGCCGGGGATTGTCGGGCCGGCGCTTTGTATGCCCGATGGGCACTGGGGCTACGGGTTTCCCATCGGCGGCGTAGCGGCGTTCTCTGCAGATGACGGCGTCATCTCACCCGGCGGAATCGGCTTCGACATCAACTGTGGCATGCGGCTGGTACGCAGCAATCTGACACTCGATGAATTGAAGCCGAAACTTCCCCAGTTGCTCGACAAACTCTTCAAGTATGTTCCCGCCGGAGTTGGTACTAAGGGTTCGGTGGAGCTTTCCAAATCCGATTTCCGCCAGTTAATGAGTGATGGCGTCGACTGGTGCGTCCGCCAAGGCTATGCTACCGAAGCCGACCGCGACAGCATCGAGCAGGGGG
>JBDRQZ010000561.1:0-3884 GCA_043826025.1 bacterium
AGCGCCGTGACCAGCATCAGCGAGTTGGTCAGGTGATGCTTGATATTGTCGAGCAGCGGCTCGATCCCGACCACGCAGTTGTTGGTGAACGACTCACAGGCATCCGCAATCAGCCGGATCGACTGCAGCAGGTTGAAAATCATCACCGGCTTGAAGACGTTGAGTTCGAAGTTGCCCGAAGCGCCACCCATGTTGACCGCAACATCATTGCCGATCACCTGGCAGCAAACCATCGTCATCGCCTCCGACTGGGTCGGGTTCACCTTGCCAGGCATGATCGAGGAACCCGGCTCATTGGCCGGCAGCGCCAATTCGCCGATCCCGCAACGTGGCCCGGAACCGAGCCAGCGGACATCATTGGCGATTTTCATCAGGGAGCAAGCAAGGGTCTTCATCACGCCGGAAGCCTCGACAATCGCGTCATGCGCCGCCAGCGCCTCATACTTGTTGGGCGCAGTGACAAAGGGCTTGCCGGTGATTTTGGCGATATGGGCCGCCGATTTCACCGCGAATTCGGGATGAGTATTCAAACCAGTGCCGACCGCCGTGCCACCGAGCGCCAGCTCCAGCAGCCGTGGCAGGCAGTTGTTGATCCGCGCCAGGCCGTTGGTGAGCTGCTGAGTGTAGCCGGAGAACTCCTGCCCCAGAGTCAGCGGCACCGCGTCCATCAGGTGGGTGCGGCCGATCTTGATAATGTCCGCAAACTCCTCCGACTTCTTCTGCAGCGCATCGCGCAGCAAGGTCACCATCGGGATCAGGCGACGGTAGATTTCCTCGGCGGCGGCGATATGCATCGCGGTCGGGAAGGTATCATTGCTGGACTGCGCCTTGTTGACATCGTCGTTGGGGTGGATCGGCTTCTTGGAGCCAAGTTCACCGCCGGCCAATTCGATGGCGCGGTTGGCGATCACCTCGTTGGAGTTCATGTTGGTCTGAGTGCCGGAACCGGTCTGCCAGACCACCAGCGGGAAATGCTCATCAAGCTTGCCTTCGATGACCTCATCGGCGGCATTGACGATCAGGTCGGCTTTCTCAGGCGGCAATGTGCCCAGTTCCTTATTGGTCAGCGCCGCCGCTTTCTTCAAGATACCGAGCGCGCGAATCAGTTCGCGTGGGAAACGCTCGCCGCCGATTTTGAAATTCATCAGTGAGCGCGCGGTTTGTGCGCCATAGTATTTGTCAGCCGGGACCTTGATTTCGCCCATCGTATCGGTTTCGGTGCGGTAATCCACGTCAATCTCCTTGTCGGTCTAAGAGTTCCAATCGTGTTGAGATTAGCAGGTGTGGCGGATTTGTCAATAGGTTTTGTGTTCGTCCGAGCCAACATCGATCTGGTCGAGGAGGGACCAGGGGTTCGGACCTACGAAACTCACTACTTCGGCAGATGTGGGCCTCTGCCGGGCACTTGGTTATGATTTGTGGCCTACTCCCATTCGATAGTCGCCGGGGGTTTGGAAGAGATGTCGTAGACCACGCGGTTGACGCCTTTGACTTGATTGATAATCGTGCTCGCTGCCTCGGCGAGGATATCATGAGGAATCCGCGCCCAATCGGCTGTCATGCCGTCAAGTGAGGTCACCGCGCGCAGTGCCAGCACATGCTCGTAGGTGCGCTCATCCCCCATCACCCCGACAGTGCGGATCGGCAGCAGAGTAGAGAAGGCCTGCCAGATTTTGTCGTATTGGTCATGTTTGTGCAGCAGGTCGATAAAGATCTTGTCGGCCTGGCGCAGAATTGCCAGCCGTTCCGGGGTGATCTCACCGAGGATGCGCACCGCCAGTCCGGGACCGGGGAATGGGTGCCGCCAGAGAATGTGATGCGGCAAGCCGAGCTGTCGGCCCACCTCGCGAACCTCATCTTTAAAAAGTTCACGCAACGGTTCGACCAACTCCATGTTCATCTGTTCCGGCAAACCGCCGACATTGTGATGCGATTTGATCGTCGCCGACGGTCCCTTGAATGACATCGATTCGATCACATCGGGATAGAGTGTCCCTTGCGCAAGGTATTTGATATCGCCATGACGCCCGGCCGCTTCCTCGAACACCTCGATGAAGGTCCGGCCGATAATCTTGCGTTTCTGCTCCGGATCGGTGACACCCTCAAGTCGGTCGAGGAATATCTTAGACGCATCGACTCGTTCAACCTTGAGACTCAGTTCGGCCAACGCCTCCAGCACTTCATTCTCTTCATTCTTGCGCAAAAGGCCATTGTCAACGAAGATCGCAACGAGGTTTTCGCCAATTGCCTGTTTTAGCAGGAGCCCGGTGACCGCAGAGTCGACGCCGCCGGAAATCCCCAACAGGATATGCTGCTCCCCTACTCGACTGCGGATGTCAGCCACGGTGCGCTCGATGAATGAACTCATAGTCCAGTCACCCTTGAGACCACAAATATCGAAAAGGAAGTTTTTCAATATCTGCCCGCCCTCAGCGGTGTGCGCGACTTCGGGATGGAATTGCAGGCCACAAACCGTATCATCGCCATTGCAGAAAGCCGCCACCTCGATATCCTCGGTCGCGCCGATAGCGTGGAAGCCTTCCGGCATTCTATCGACTGTGTCGCCATGACTCATCCAGACAGTGGAACTTGTGCTGAGACCGGCAAACAATCGTGCCTCGCGGTCGGAACGAATCTGCGCGCGGCCATATTCGCGCGTGCCGGAGGGTTGCATCGCGCCCCCATAGTGCAGCGCGATGATCTGCATGCCGTAGCAGATGCCCAGCACCGGCACACCCATCTCGAAGAAGCCGGCATCACAGCGCGGCGAACCGGCTTCGAGCACAGAGGCCGGACCGCCGGAGAGAATGATTCCTTTAACACTTCTGTTCCGCACTTCGGCCGGTGAGATCGTGCAAGGCTGAATCTCGCAATAAACATCCATTTCGCGGGTGCGTCGCGCTATCAGTTGGGTGTACTGCGAGCCGAAATCAAGAATCAGAATCATTTCCGGGGTGGCGGTCATACCACTGCTCTTCCTTCCTTACTTGTTCACATAGCCATTGACGATCATCGCGGGTCGGATGATCATCATTATAGTGCAGTCCGCGCGACTCCTTGCGCCGCAGCGCGAAGTCGATAATCAGCCGGGCGCAGGTTGCCAGATTCCGCAACTCAATTGCCTCAAAACTCACGGGGCTGGTGCGGAACAAGTCCTCGACATCGCGCAGCAGAATTGCCACCCGGTCGCGCGCGCGTTCGAGCCGATAATCGGTGCGGACAACGCCGACATAGTCCCACATCAAGCTGAGCAATTCAAAGCGGTCATGTTCAAGCACGACCTTTTGGCGGCGTTTCAGCGGCCGCGCCTGTAAGACCTGCTCCGAGGTCGCCTGCGACTTCTCAATCAGCTCGTCGATTTCTACCCGTTGCGAGATCTCGGCGGCGTACTGCGCAATTGCCACCGCCTCCAGTAGCGAGTTGGAGGCCAGCCGATTTGCGCCATGCATACCGGTCATCGCGACCTCGCCACAGGCGTATAGTCCCGCGAGATCGGTGCGCCCGTGGATATCGGTCACCACTCCACCACACATGTAGTGGGCGGCCGGCACCACGGGAATCCGCTCCCGGGTGATATCGAGCCCGAGATTGAGGCAGGACTGATAGATATTTGGAAAGCGCTTCTTGATGAAGCCTGCCTCGAGGTGCGTGATGTCGAGAAAAACAAACCGGTCGCCTGACGATTTTAGTTCGGCATCAATCGCCCGCGCAACCACATCGCGTGCCGCCAATTCGGCGTCGCGATGATACTTGTGCATGAAACACTCGCCCCGCTGGGTCATGAGAATGCCGCCCTCGCCACGGACCGCTTCCGAGATCAACAGCGAACGCTCCGCCTGATGGTAGAAGGTAGTGGGGTGGAACTGCATGAACTCCATGTTGGA